>CAZDIN010000148.1:0-2995 GCA_964505515.1 uncultured Eubacteriales bacterium
AGCAAGAGCGTCATCGAAGGTCATGCCCTCACGGACCATCTTGGTCAGGATGTAATTGGTGGTGCCGTTGAGGATGCCGACGATGTCGGATATCTCGTTAGCGGCAAGGCACTGCACTATAGGACGGATGATCGGAATACCGCCGCCGACACTTGCCTCAAACAAAAGATTGAGGTTGCGCTGACGTGCTATTGCAAGCAGCTCGCAGCCCTTGGTCGCGATAAGCTCCTTATTAGACGTGACAACGCTCTTTCCCGCAAGCAAGCAACGCTTGACGAAGTCGTAGGCAGGACGCAGACCGCCCATACATTCAACGACGATCTTTACATCGGGGTCGCGCTCGATAATGGCAAAATCCTTGATAAAGAAGTCCACAAGCGGACTGTCGGGAAATTCACGCAGGTCAAGAATATACTTAATGTTGATGGCCTCGCCCGCGCGCTTGGTGATACTTTCGCAATTGTGACGAAGCACCTCAACAACGCCCGAGCCGACAACACCGTGACCCATGATCGCGATATCTACCACAACTCTCAACTCCTTTTTCGGCCGTGAAAACACGGCACTGCTTTACACCAGTAAAAAAATTACATTTAATTATAGCACACTCTTTCGGCGTAATCAAGAATAATATGCAAACAATAATATACAAATATATTGATAGTTTTGACGGAAAGGCAGGGCAAAAGATGCAAACAGAGGTCCTACGCAACCGATTGATAAAGGCGGTTTACGTTATCTTTGTTGGCGCGGCGGTCTATTTGACCGTAAAGTATCTGTTGGGGTTGGTTCTGCCCTTTCTTGTTGCAGCGATCATCGCCGAACTGACAAAAAAGCCTATCGACCGATTGAGTGAAAGCACACGTCTTCCTCGAAAGGTCGCATCGTTGATCACCGTCACCCTCGCACTGCTTGCTTTTTTAGGACTGCTTTGGTGCGCGGTATACGGGCTATATTCGGCGGTGCAGGCAGGACTTGAGCATCTGCCGAAGCTGCTTCCGTTGCTGCAGCAGTTGGCTGAGCGGCTGCGCGATGTGGCAGGGGCGCTTAATGCCAACCTGCCCGAATCCCTTACCGCGCAGATAGCCGACGCGCCTGCCGCAATTATTCAAGCGGCGCTTGAAGGGCTTACCTCATTTCTTACAAGCATCGCAGGCCGCATCCCCTCCGGTCTGCTCAGCGTCGCGGTGTCTATCATCGCAAGCTATATCCTGTCGGCAGATTATCACAAGCTCACCTGCTTCATCAGGCAGATATTCAAGCCTCAGACTGTCGAGAAATTCATCACGATTCGCACGGTAGTGCTCGGCAAGCTCAGACAGCTCGCTCGCGGATACGGCATATTATTGCTGATAACCTTCGGTGAGCTGCTTGTCGGGTTTTTACTGCTTGGCGTCAAAAAAGCGGTCATGTTAGCCCTGATAATCGCCGTCGCAGACATTCTGCCTATCTTAGGGACGGGAACGTTTCTTATTCCTTGGGCGGTCGTGGCGCTGATTCAAGGTAACGTTCCGCTCGGCGTTGGGCTTTTTGTGCTGTATGCGGCGGTCACCATCATACGCAACGTCATCGAGCCTCACATAATCGGTGCGCAGATAAAGCTAAGTCCGCTCATAGTCCTCATCTGCATTTTCGTGGGTTACAGGGTGTTCGGTATATGGGGTCTGCTTCTCTCCCCCTTCGCCGCGTCGATAATCAAGGAACTGGTCATGCGTGACGTTATATGATATTATATGAAAAGCGCGGCCCTTGGGTCGCGCTTTTACACTATAAAGCCTTCTAAGAAGGCAAGCAAGCGGTTATATTTTATCTCGCGGTGATGCAAAACGCGCTTTGCACCGCGCATGTCCGATCCAACGCTTCCCATGAGGGTGTCGCGGAAGGCGGAGTCGGTGTTCTTTACAAACAGGTTCAGCTCGTCAAGCTGACCGAAGGCTTTTTTGGTAATGTTGGTCGAGCCGAATGAAATGAGGTCTTCGTTTATCACAAGCTTAGTGTGCAGCATCTTCGGGGAAAGGTACACCTCAACGCCGCCGTCGGTCGCTTTCAGCAGTTTGCAGGCGGTCTTGCGATTGCTGTCGTCCTGATAGTTGGCATGCTCGGGCAGTATCAGGGTGACATGCACGCCGCGTTTTTGTGCTCTTACGATCGCGTCGACAAAGGGTGCAAGGGGCGTGAAATAGGCCATCGTGATGTGCAGCCGTTCCTTTGCGGAGTCGATCATTTCGAGGTACCGCGCCTCCATTTCAAAGCGTCGCTTCTCACCCTTTATGTTGGCGCCGAAGAAGTATTCCTGCGACACATCAACGCCGTCGTTCATCTTCGCGCGAAAGGCGGCAACATGCTCAGCGCCGTTAAGCTTCGCCATATAGTCACCGTACTCGCGGCCCTGCATGTCGAAGCCGTTTTCCTTGTCCTCGATGTTGATGCCGCCAAGGAAAAGTATCTCATCATCGATGACGTAATACTTTGAATGATCCGCCTTAAAAACGTCGTGGCTTACAGTGATGTTCGGGTGGGTCATGACCCTTTTGTAAAGGTCGCTCTCCCCGTCATTTGCCTTTTTCGGAGCGTTTTTCATGGGGTAGAGCAGTTCTAAGGCTCTGATCTTGAGCCTCTCGGTCAACGAGGTCTTTTTGTGAAAAAAGGATTTTTTACATTCCTCCGCCTTTTCCAAAACAACGCCGTAGCGGTCGACCGAAACATACACCCGTGCGCCCTTGTCAGCCGCAGTGAGAACCGCCTGTGCCATGCGGTTGCCGATAGCATCGTCGCGCCATATAAACATATTTATGTAAACCGAACGACGCGCATTTTCAATGCAGCGGACGATCTCCGGAAAGGCGTTTTTTCCGTCGACCAGCAGAGAAAAATTGGAATACGCTCTTTGCATGGCAATTCTCCTTTCAGTGTTTGGTAAGGGTGCGAAAGGTGTGTTTGCACTCATTTATCCTTTTATTTTGGTGAAGTTTTACTCAGGCAAACCACCGTCTCG
>CAZDIN010000149.1:0-2994 GCA_964505515.1 uncultured Eubacteriales bacterium
ACAATATACCCTTGGTGTAGGGATATCCATTATATTCTGCTTTGTTTGGCAAGATTATTATAACACAACTTTTCTAAAAATAAAAGGGGGTTTAGAAAAATTGATGTTTTGGGCAATATTTAACCTGTTAATTATATGACGTTCCCCTCCGTAAAAACAAAAAGTGCGCAGCCGAAGCTACGCACGAAAAACGCATGACCCCGGTTGCACCACACAACTTAAGCCGCTCACACGAGTCACTTAAAGGAGCCTGCGTTTTTACCAAATATCCTACCTATTACTTCAGATCACTCTCATGCAGCACGACGCCGTCTTTTTTGAGCTGTTCCTGCAATGCGGCAACATCGAGCGCCGAGAAATCGTCACACATGGCGGCGGCGGTTCCTGCCGCCTGACCGGTGACAGCACAGCAGGGAATAACGCGCATGATGTCCCACATCTCCTCGGTCACAGAGGTACAGCGGCCTGCGGTGATGAGGTTGACACAAGCCTCAGAATAGAGTGACGAGAAGGGCACCTCAAAGACGGGGCCGCGCTTGCGCCAGTCGGAGACCATGCCGATCGAGTCCTCAACGAACTCATGCGGATGCTTGTCATCAAGCACGGTTTTACCGAGCAAGCGGCGTGTCATGCGTAACTGCGGAATGGTGGCAAACGTTGCGAGGCTGATATTCTTACTTTCCTTGCGCTTGCTCTTAAGATCGTTAAGAATTGATGCGTGCGCTTCAATGACGAAGCGCGAGGTTTCTGCGGCGTCGACACCGGAGCAGGTGGTTTTGGTATGTAACGCAGTTTTGGTGTTGGGGTCAGTTTCGTCGTCGGGCAGGTCGCAGATACCCAAAAGGCGCAGGCAATATCCATCCCCGTCGCAAAAGGCATACCACGATGCAAGTGAATTGCCGCCTTCAAGAAGGGCGGTCGGCAGTTTGGCAAACTTAACGATATCGGCGTCACCCGTCGCATCGACTACCGTTGAAACGGCGATCGCCTCCCGTCCCGTTTTGCTCTCGGTTATGACTGCGCTGATACGGTCGGCCTGCTTCTCGACCCCGACGGCGTAGGTGCCGTAGAGGATCTCGACCCCTGCCTTGAGCAACGCCTGCTCCATGAGGATGGCGCAGACCTGAGGATTGTACTGCACCTCGAAGCGAGGGTCCTTGTCGGTCCGCTTGGCAGGGTCGTCCGACACCACCCAGTTGTAGTAACCGCGAGGTCCCTGCGGCCTATCATCAAAGCCCATCGACACCGAAAGGCGCAGCAGCTCCTCGGCAAGACCGAAGGAGACCTGCCTGCCGTATCCGTCGCAGATGGGCAGGTAAATGGCGATGAGACCCGCTGTACCGAGTCCGCCAAGCATGAACTCACGCTCAAGCAGGACGACTTTTTTTCCCATGCGTGCCGCCGCGAGTGCCGCAGAAACGCCGGCAAAACCGCCGCCGCAAACAAGCAGGTTACATGATCTTGTAACAGGGGTGCTTCTTGTTTCACGAATTTCCATCAGTCATACCTCTTTTATTGATTAAGCAGGCCGGCAACGGCACTTCCTATAAGGGTGGAGTCCTCGGTCTTGACGAACTCACAGTATAGGCCGTATTTATTGTTAAGAAACTCTTTAACGTATTTATCCAGCTTCGGACGGAAAAGCACCGATTTATAGAAGGTCGTGCCCTCTGCCGAAACGCAGACGGGGCGGTCGGGACTTTTGCCCTTGCCGCTGTGCATCAAAATGGCACCGAGGTTGACGCAGACGGTTTTTGCGGCGCGCTCAAAGCTCGCGTCAATGATGTCGTAAAGTGTGTCGCGGTCATCAGCGTTGCTCAAAAGCTGAGCCAGCTCGCTGTTGCCGTCCTTGTCGGCGCAGAAGGCGTCGATCTGCGGCATGGTGATGTCCTTGAGGTCGAGCAGTTTTTGAGCGCCGTCGGCTGAAAACAGGCCGTCACGCGCCGCCTGCTGAGCGGTCATGCAGATAACACTGCCCTGATAGGCTCCCGATATCATCTTTTCAAACACGTGGTCGCCGCAGTTGGCGGTGGTAGCATCAAAGCGTCGGTCGATCTCTCCGCGTACAAAGCCGTCAAAGCCGCCCGTTTCCATGTTTATTGCCATGGCGCCGTCGTTGACGTCGGGCAGTTTTGAGATGCGGTCGCACTGCTCGATGTAGCAGGTGTTGGTGCCGGTGCCGAGTATGAAGCCGATGTAGCTGTCGAAGTCGCGGTCGGGGTAATCGGCAATAGCGCCGAGCATGGTCGCGACGGTGTCGTTGAGGATGACAAACCGCTTTTCGCTACAGCCGCGCGCCTTAAGCGCCTCGTTGATACCTTCACCGATAATGCGGCCGCTCATGTCGCGCACGCGCACTTCCTTATTGAAGTTTATCAGCCTGCCGTCGCAGTTGGGCAGGATCTCGGTCGGGAAGGAGAAACAAAAACCGACCGTGTCGCTGACCTTGTCAAATGGCTCAAGGATGCCTGCGAGGGTGTCGAAGAACTCCTCCGCGCTCAGCTCGCCCTGCGTGCCCGGCATGGCACGCTTGGAAAAGTTTTCGACGGTCGGTCTGCCGCCCTTGTCAAAGGTGACGGTTGCAACGCGGAAATTGGTGCCGCCTGCGTCCATAACTATGATGGGCTTGTCGGCGGGAACCTTTCCGTCGATGCGGATGTAGGTCGGTATCATCAGCAGGCTTTCGGGCCTGCCTGCGTTTCCTGATTCCATCTGACGCGCAAACTCTGTCATGCCTGCGTCAAGGTCGATCAGGTCGGGATGCATTCCCTGTTCTATAAGAAATCGTGATACGTTGTCTTTCATAATGAAGTCTCCTGTTGATCGATTACTCGTCAAGCTTAAGCACTGCCATGAAGGCTTCCTGCGGAACCTCAACAGTACCCAATTTACGCATACGCTTTTTGCCTTCCTTCTGCTTTTCAAGCAGCTTCTTCTTACGCGTTATGTCACCGCCGTAGCACTTGGCAAGAACGTCCTTGCGCATCGCCTTGA
>CAZDIN010000150.1:0-2091 GCA_964505515.1 uncultured Eubacteriales bacterium
GGTCATTGTTCTGGCAATGTGCTGCTTCATCAATTCTACCGCTTTGTATCCTGCGGTAATGTCTACTCCGGCAGCAGCGTAGGCCTCAGATTTAGAATTCTTGATCATAACATTCACTATTCCCTTCCGTTCCAGCAATAAGTACAGAGCTTACAGGGCTCAAGTCCTATTGCCTCAATAATTCCTTCCAACGACTGAAATTCAAGCGATGCAAGATGTAGCTGCTCGCAGATCGCATCACGCAGTTTTTTACCGCGCTCAGTAGAGGAATCGCTGTACTCATCAATATGCTTTATACCTTCGTCCCCCTCGAGTTCCGAAATGATACGGCGAGCAATTAGTTCCATATCATTCGTGGCTCTTGAGAAATTCAGATACTTACATCCGTACATTATCGGCGGACATGCAGAGCGCATATGCACTGCCTTTGCACCGCTGCTGTACAAAAATTCGACCGTTTCACGAAGCTGTGTGCCTCTAACGATGGAGTCATCAACAAAAAGCAGATTCTTATCTTCAATCAGGTCGGGCACAGGGATCTGCTTCATTTTAGCAACCTTTACGCGATCTGACTGCTTTGAGGATATGAAGCTTCTCGCCCATGTAGGTGTGTACTTAATAAAGGCGCGTGCAAACTGTATTCCGCTCTCGTTAGAGTAACCGATCGCATGCGGAGTTCCCGAATCAGGCACTCCGCCGACATAGTCGACTCCCTCAGCGTTGCCGACCTCGGCATCATGTCTTGCCATGATCTTACCGTTACGGTAGCGCATCATTTCGACGTTTACACCCTCGTAGGTCGAGGTCGGGTATCCGTAATAGCTCCAAAGGAATGAGCAGATACGCATCTTTTTACCGGGCTTTGCCAACTGAGTAACACTGTCAGCAGTTATCTCGACGATCTCACCCGGACCAAGCTCTCTTTCATTGATATAACCAAGCTTTTGAAAAGCAAACGATTCAAAGGATACGCAGTATCCGTTTTCTCCTTTACCAATGACGACCGGTAAGCGTCCGACACTGTCGCGCGCCGCAATAATCGTTCCGTTGTCCTTAAGGATCATTATCGATGCTGTGCCGTCAATTGACTTTTGAGCGAATTTTATTCCCTCAATAAAGTTACTCTTTTGATTGATAAGCGCGGCAACCAACTCGGTCGTGTTTACATTTCCACCCGTCATCGCATCAAAGTGTCCGCCGCTGAAGGAAAGATACTGACTGATCAGCTCGTCGGCGTTGTTGATAACACCGATTATGCAGATAGCGTATGTGCCGATATTTGAGCGGATGAGCAAAGGTTGCGGATCATAGTCGCTGATGCAACCGATCGCGGCAGTGCCCTTCATTTCTTCAAACACATGCTCAAACCGAGTGCGGAACGGGGAATTTTCAATGTTATGTATGACACGCTGAAGTCCGATCTTGCTGTCATAAGCAGCAATACCGCCGCAACGTGTACCAAGATGCGAATGATAATCCGCACCGAAGAATACATCGGATAAAACATCGTTTTTACCAACAGCTCCGAAAAAGCCTCCCATAAATATTATCCTTTCTAAATTTTGCCAAAAAGTAAGCAAAAACCAACAGTATCCTTTACCCATCAGACTTAGCACTGACGGATAAAGGACGATGTTAAACTATAGCTGTGCAGATATCTTTGCATCCTTTTCTAAAACAGACTTGCTGTCAGCCGTACGCTTGTCATCAAGCTTTTGAGCAAGAGATGCGTCCTCGACAGCGAGAATTTGAATAGCAAGCAGTGCCGCATTCGCACCGCCGTTTATTGCAACGGTCGCGACAGGAATTCCCGACGGCATCTGAACTGTAGAAAGCAGGGCATCCATACCGTCAAGCGCCTGCGACCTGCAAGGAATTCCGATTACGGGTAAAGTAGTGTTTGCGGCAATAGCGCCGGCAAGATGTGCAGCCATACCTGCCGCCGCGATAATAACGCCGAAACCCTTTTCTCTTGCAGTGCATGCAAACTCCTTAGCCTCAACAGGTGTCCTGTGGGCAGAGTAAACATGTACTTCATACGGAACGTCAAACTGCTTAAGGGTAGCGACCGTCTTCTCTAGGATCGGGAGG
>CAZDIN010000150.1:2101-2994 GCA_964505515.1 uncultured Eubacteriales bacterium
GATCGGTAGGTCGCTGTCACTTCCCATAACGATACCAACTTTTTTCATATTTTTTCCTCCTAAAAACAAAAGAGCACACTAAGCCCTTTTTGACAAGGTCAAAGTGTGCCCAGACGGTCGGCAAAAGGAGAACTATCTCCAAATAGTTCCAAGCTCCTCAGTGGTGCTCCACTTAAATACCGTCAGTCGCATGGAACCTATTCAACACCTATTGTCAGTATAACAAAATCATTACCCTATGTCAAGACAAGCAAGCACACTTTTTATAATTCAGCCTGGGCTTCACAATAAATGCAACGGAAAACATCATCATTATCACCGCAGACCTTAAACAGCGGCTGCAGCTCCTGCTCGCAGGTTGAGATACAATGAGGATTGGTACAGCATTTACCCTCTACTATTTTTTCATTAGAAGGCTCTGCGACGCTGTCCTTCTCCTCAAGCAATTTAAGAATGAGCGCCATTCTCATAAACTTGCCGTTTAGCACCTGCTTAAAATAGCAGGCGCGCGGGTCATCGTCAACAGCAACACTTATCTCGTTGACACGCGGAAGCGGATGCATCACTATGCAATCGCTTTTTGCAGTTCTCATTTTATCCGCTGTAAGTATGTAGCTACCCTTTAGACGTTCATACTCAGACGCATCAGCAAATCGCTCCTGCTGAATTCTCGTCATATACAGAATATCAAGTTCAGGCATGGCATCCTCTAATGATTCTGTCTCGCAATATGAAAGACCGTTCTTCTCGATAACGTCATTTTTGACGTACTCAGGCAACATAAGCTCATCGGGCGAGATAAGCACGAACCGCACGTCATCATAACGCGACAGTGCGTTTATCAGCGAATGGACAGTCCTGCCGTACTTAAGGTCACCGCAAAAGCCGATGGT
>CAZDIN010000151.1:0-1559 GCA_964505515.1 uncultured Eubacteriales bacterium
TCTCCATGCGCTTTGCGGCATAACCGGGGTGATAGATCTCATCAACTATGCCGGTAGCAAGTCCGATCTGATTGCCGTATGAAGAATAACCTGCAGCGGCAGTCGTTACGATCTTGCGTTGCGGAAGCTTTCCGGGAATAGTGTCACTGACAGGCACAGTAGGATCAGCCGCACCCGTGACACGCATAGCGCCGTAAACATATGACCTTCCTGAGAGCGGATCTCGTATGGCACCGCCGATACAGGTAGCAGCACCGCCGAAAGGCTCGATCTCAGTGGGATGATTGTGGGTCTCGTTCTTGAAGAGAAGCAGCCAAGGCTCACTTACTCCGTCAACATCAACGTTGATCTTTACTGTGCAGGCGTTGATCTCCTCAGACTCATCAAGCTTGTCCAGCTTGCCGTGGGTCCTGAGATACTTAACTGCAACGGTTGCAATATCCATAAGGCATATAGGCTTGTTTCTGCCAAGCTCCTTGCGGACATTGATGTACTCGTCATAGGTCTTCTGTAAAAGCTCGTCCTCAAACTTAACATCATCAATTACAGTAAGGAAGGTAGTGTGACGGCAATGATCCGACCAATATGTATCGATCATGCGGATCTCGGTTATGGTCGGCTCGCGTCCCTCAGTCTTAAAATAATTCTGGCAGAACGCAATATCGTCGGCGTCCATAGCAAGTCCATACTCTTTGACAAACTGTTCAAGTTCTTCCTTCGTCAGCGACAAGAAGCCGTCGAGGGTCTTAACAGTTGTCGGTATCTCATAGTTTGCCTTAAGAGTCTCAGGCTTCTCAAAATCAGCCTCGCGTGCTTCAACCGGGTTGATAACATACTTTTTGATCTCGGCAATATCTTCTGCAGAAAGGTCGCCGTACAAGGCGTAGACCTTTGCAGAACGGATGATAGGTCTGTCAAGCTGAGAGATTATCTGAATACACTGAGCCGCGCTGTCAGCACGCTGATCGAACTGACCGGGCAAATACTCAACAGCAAATGCAGCCGCACCCTCAAGGTTGATCTCGCTTGATGCTATATCAAGCTGTGGCTCGGAAAACACCGCCTTAACTGCATAATCAAACAGCTCATCAGTGATGTTTTCAGCGTCGTAGCGATTGAAGATACGCACGTCGGTAAGACCCTTTATACCCAACAGATTACGGGCGTCAGAGCAAAGTGAGTTTGCCTCGTTTGCAAATTCTTTTTTCTTTTCGACGAAAATTCTATAAACCATTATTGTTCCTCCGTGGCTTTCAGGGCTTTCGCACCTATATCACGTCTAAAATATGAGTTATCAAAAGATATTCTGTCTACATAGGAATAGGCAGTATTAACAGCAGCAGACAGCGTATCCTTAACGGCTGTAACGCCAAGCACTCGGCCGCCGTTTGTCAGCAGTTTGCCGTCCTTAAGCGATGCGCCTGCCACATAAACGTTACCCGACAGATCGTCAGGGATAGTGATCTCAAATCCCTTTTCATATGAAACCGGATATCCGTTTGATGCCATAATAACGCAGCAGGCACTTCCCTCTCGGAATTTAACAGGACATTCAGCGA
>CAZDIN010000151.1:1569-2873 GCA_964505515.1 uncultured Eubacteriales bacterium
TTACAGCCTGCATAACGGTCAGCAGGTCGCTGTCAAGCAGAGGCAAAACAACCTGTGTTTCAGGGTCACCGAAACGGCAGTTGTACTCTATAACCTTCGGTCCGTCATTAGTCAGCATCAAGCCGAAATAGAGGCAGCCTTTGAAGCTTCTGTCCTCGGAATTCATCGCGCGAACAGTAGGCAAAAAGATCTTCTCCATACATTCAGTCGCGATCTCTTCAGTATAGTATGGATTGGGCGCAACCGTACCCATTCCACCCGTGTTGAGCCCCGTATCGTTATCACCGATGCGTTTATGATCCATTGATGAGATCATCGGAACGACCGTCTTTCCATCAGTAAAGGACAGCACGGAGACCTCGGGACCGGTAAGGAACTCTTCAATTACGATGTGATCTCCGCTCTTGCCAAAGGCTTTGTCAAGCATCATCGACTTGACTGCATCCTTTGCTTCGTCACGGGTCTGTGCAATAATGACACCCTTGCCTAGCGCAAGTCCGTCAGCCTTAATGACCGTCGGGATAGGCGCGTCATCAAGATAAGCCAAAGCCTTATCAACATCGTCAAAAGTTTCGTATGCAGCGGTAGGAATACCGTATTTCTTCATCAAATTTTTAGAAAAGACCTTGCTGCCCTCGATAATAGCCGCGCGTGCATTGGGGCCAAAGCATGCTATACCCTTATCCTCAAGAGCATCAACACATCCAAGAACGAGCGGATCATCGGGCGCAACAACTGCATAGTCGATGCCTTTTGAGGTTGCGAAATCCACGATGCCGTCAATGTCGGTAGCGGCGATCGAAACGCAGGTAGCATCGGCTGCAATACCGCCGTTTCCGGGAAGGGCAAATATCTCTTCGACCTTCTGATTTTCTTTGATCTTTTTAATAATGGCGTGTTCTCTACCACCCGAACCAACAACCAAAATTTTCATATCAAGACTTCTCCTTAGTGATGGAACAGACGCATGCCGGTGAACGCCATCGCCATGCCGTATTTGTTGCAACAATCAATAACAAGATCATCACGGATCGAACCACCGGGCTCAGCAATATACTTTACGCCGCTCTTTCTGGCTCTTTCGATGTTGTCGGAGAAGGGGAAGAAAGCATCGGAGCCAAGAGCTACGTTTTCAAGCCTGTCAAGCCAGGCTCTCTTTTCTTCTCTGGTAAACACCTCCGGTTTTTCTTTGAATCTGGTCTGCCATACGCCCTCAGCCAGCACATCCTCGTATTCATCGCCCATGTAAACGTCGATGGCATTGTCTCTGTCAGCGCGGCCCAGACCGTCTACAAACTGCAGGC
>CAZDIN010000152.1:0-2838 GCA_964505515.1 uncultured Eubacteriales bacterium
CGACAACTGCGATCACAACTCTGTTAAGAACGCAGAACGCAAGATGTATATGGGCAAGATCCTTGTCGGCGTAAAGCCTGCCAAGGACCAGCAAGCGATTGAGCTTATGGCGATGAGCGATAACTGCGGCTGCTGCTTATTGACTGTGGAATGTGATACTGTTACAAAAGATCAATAATACTTTGTAAAAGAAACCGACAGGACTTCGTGTCCTGTCGGTTTCTTTAGTTATGCATCAGTAAGGATTCGGCGCAGCGGATTCCGTCGACTGCGGCAGAAACGATACCGCCTGCATAGCCTGCACCCTCGCCGCAGGGGTAAAATCCCATCGGCGAGCGGCATTCGGAGTTCCTCAGTATGCGAACCGGTGACGACGACCGCGTTTCAGGTCCCGTAAGCAGCGCGTCAGGGTCGTCAAATCCTGCTATCTGCTTACCGAATGCCGTCACGCCTGCCTTCAGGGTGCTGCAAACGGCTTCGGGCAAAATATCGGCTATACTGCCGTATTCGACCCCTGCGGTATAGGTCGGTTTGA
The DNA here is from genome assembly GCA_964505515.1 of uncultured Eubacteriales bacterium. Classification (GTDB taxonomy): domain Bacteria; phylum Bacillota; class Clostridia; order Oscillospirales; family Acutalibacteraceae; genus RGIG2206. The sequence goes on from CAZDIN010000152.1 coordinate 536, forward strand.
CCTCGCCGCAGCCGTTCGACGCCTTGTCCGACATAAAGTCACCGACACGCTGACAAACAGCACGGTAGGAATCGGTAACATTATACGCAGCTCGTTCGATCCTGCGTTGGAATTCCACGCCTGCAAGGACGTTGTCACTTCCGAAATCGCGCGGATCAACACCTACAAGCAGTGCGCTGTTTGCGTTAACGCCGTCACGCGCGTGATAGCTCATGCCGTTAGTGACGACTCCTTTTTCTTCGCTTGAAGCGGCAACGACGACGCCGCCCGGACACATGCAAAAGGTATAGACGCCCCGTCCTCCGACATGCGCCGCAAGCTTATAATTCGCGGCGCCGAGCAGCTCATGTCCTGCAAAATCGCCGTAACGCGCGCGGTCGATCTCACCTTGCAGATGCTCGATACGCACGCCGACCGAAAACGGCTTCGGCTCCATCGGCACGCCCAATTCTTTCAGCCTTTCAAATGTATCGCGCGCACTGTGTCCAACGGCTAAGATAAGACCGTCGCAGGCTATCCTCTCTTCCCCGTTCTCAGTCGCGCACACTATCTCCCTTACACCGCCGTCAAAGACGATGTCGGTCAATCTGTACCCAAACAGGACCCTGCCGCCAAGCCGCAGGATCTCCTGCCTCATGTTGCGGATGACCGTCGACAGCAGGTCGGTGCCTATATGCGGCTGTGCCTCATAGAGTATCGATTCGGGTGCGCCGAATTCGACAAAGGTTTCGAGCACCATTCGGATGCGCGCATCCTTTGTCCCTGTGTTGAGCTTTCCATCCGAAAAGGTACCTGCTCCCCCTTCGCCGAATTGCACGTTGCAATCAGGGTCGAGTTCATGGGTTTCCCAAAACCGCGAGACCGCCTTTGTGCGCTCTTCGACGGGTTTGCCTCGCTCGATAAGTGTCGGCTCATATCCGTAACGCGCGAGGGTCAGAGCGGCAAAAAGTCCTGCAGGACCGCTGCCGACCACGACGGGCGACGGCTTTGCCCTGTCCCTCAGGGGTATAAGCGGCGTTTGGGTCGGCTCGGTAAATATTTCGGCATTTTTGCATCGCCTTACGAGTGCCGTTTCATTTTGCGCGGTCACTGCCACGGTGCAGATAAAATGCACGTCGTTTTTCTTTCTTGCGTCTATCGACCGCTTTACAAGTCTGCAGGCCGACAACTGCTGAGGGTCGCATTTTAACTGTGCCGCACACAGCCTGCGCAGGTCGTTGGTCTGTTCAAGTCCGACCCGTAGGTTTCGCAAAAGGATCATGCCGGACCTCCTGCATATCGCGCCGCGCTAACGCCCGCAACGAAGCCGCTCGACCACGCCCACTGCAGATTATATCCGCCGCAGTCGCCGTATACATCAAGCACCTCTCCGCAGGCAAAAAGACCCCTTTTCTTCTTCGACATCAGGTCGATGTCAAACTCGCGCAGGACTATACCGCCTGCCGTGACCTGAGCCATATCGAATCCGCAGACCCCTGTTGCCTCGAGGGTAAAGCCCTTGACGGCATCTGTGATGGCGGCAATATGCCTTTTTTCAAGAGCGGCGCTCGAATCGTTGACCCCTATTCCGCAGGATTTGACGACTGCCATGCCTATGCGTTTATGCATAAGTCCGAGGAAAAGGTTTTCCGCAACGTCTCCGAAGACGGAATTCTTGCGCGACATAAGATACTTGAAAAGCCAGTCCTTGCTTTTTTCAGGCATGAGGTCGACGGTGAGGGTCGCGCCCTCATTTTCAGCAACAAAGCCCGAAAGCTGAAGCACAGGCGGTCCCGACACACCGTAATCGGTGAAGAGTATCTCTCCCTCCTCAGTGCGCGTTTTACCGCCTGCCGACGCGGTAATTCTACCGTTGACCTTGAGCCCCTTGACCGAGCGTATCTTCTCGGTGCGAGTGCGAACGGGGGTGATCGCAGGGTGAAGCTCCGTACAGGTATGTCCCGCCTTACGCAAGAGCTCAAAACCGCTGCCGTCGGAACCTGTATTTGAAGCAGACCTGCCGCCGCAGGCTACAACGACCGCCGTCGCGCAGTAGGTTCCGTTTTCGCAGACCACTCCCTGCTCGGTCAGGCTCAGCACCCTGTTATCAGTCAGCACCTCGACACCTAACTCCTCGCACCTGAACCTCAGCGCATCGACCACCGCAGCCGCCTGAAGCGAAAAGGGGTACATTTTTCCGTTATCCCCCTCACGCATGGGTATGCCTAAGGAAAGAAAAAACTCCTCGGTCGCCGACAGGTCAAAACGGCTCAGCACAGCCTCGACAGACGAAAGGTCCTGACTGTAATAGTGGGAAATATCCA
>CAZDIN010000153.1:0-2771 GCA_964505515.1 uncultured Eubacteriales bacterium
TAATAGATTTTCCGTAGATACCCTCGCCTATCTTCTGCGCGCCATCTTCGATATAGCTTTCGATCATCAAGCCCTTGACCAGTTTATGCACAGACTCGCTCAAGGCACGGGAATGGAGTATCTCTTTTGCAATTCTCGGTTGCTCAAACGGGTTCTTGCCCGAGTTTGCGTGATTCGTGTCGATAATGACCGATGGGTTCATAAGCTGACGCTCGCTGTATGCCTCGCTGAGATTCATGAGGTCCTCGTAATGATAATTTGCGAGGGTTCGGCCGTGCTTGTTTACGCTGCCGCGGAGTATCGCGTGGGCAAGCGGATTTCCGTGAGAAACCGATTCCCATCCTCTGTAGAGGAAGGTATGCTGATGCTGAGCGGCAGTAATCGAATTCATCATTACCGAGATGTCGCCGCTTGTGGGATTTTTCATACCTACGGGCATGTCAAGTCCGCTCGCAACAAGGCGATGCTGCTGATTTTCGACGCTTCGTGCGCCAACCGCGACATAGGCGAGCACGTCATCAAGATAATCGTGGTTCTCCGGATAGAGCATCTCATCAGCGCAGGAAAAGCCCGTTTCACGCAGTGCGCGAATGTGCATCTCGCGGATGGTGATGATCCCCCTTAGCATATCGGGTTTTTGATCGGGGTCAGGCTGATGCAGCATGCCTTTATATCCGTCGCCTGTGGTGCGCGGCTTGTTCGTGTAGATACGAGGGATCATGAAGATCTTATCCTCGACCTGATCCTGTACCTTGCGAAGCCGCGAGATATAGTCGATCACACTGTCCTCATTGTCGGCTGAGCAGGGGCCGATTATCAACAGAAACTTGTCCGATTCGCCGCAAAAGATCTTTTTTATCTCTTCGGCGCGACCTTTGACGGTATTAGAAAGTTCAGCGTCGAGGGGATACATTTCGCGTATCTCATCGGGTGTAGCAAGCTTTCTTTCAAACAGCATATTCATAACGGGGCTTCCTTCCTACTTCTTATCAAACCATGAGCGGCGCTCGGTGGACAGGCGCATCTTTTCACAGAGTCCGTCACGGTCGCCCGCCTCAAGCATATCATACATATTCTTAAACTCGTCCATAAACACCGTCATCTGATGCAGCAGAGCAGTGCGGTTGAGCAAAAACAGCTCACTCCACATCGCATCATTGATACGCGCGATCCTCGTCAGGTCGCGGAAGGAGTCGCCCGTGTAGTCGACCAGATGCGCACAGTCGCTGCAGGTCATGAGGCTTACCGCAATACAATGGGTAAGCTGTGAAACAAACCCGATGATCTCGTCATGCTCCTCAGGCGAGAGAACGGATATGCGCGCAAAGCCCAACGTCTCTCCTAACTCACGGCAAGTATTGATGGCGGCAGGGGTGTTCTTTTCGGTTGGTACAACGATATAGTTCGCACCTTCAAAGAGGTCGGCGCGACTGTTTTGAACTCCACTGACCTCGCGGCCGGCCATTGGATGCGCGGCTACGAACTCAACATCGGGTCGAAGTATACCCTGCAGCTCATTTACAACACAGGATTTGACTCCTGTAACATCGGTAATGAGGCAGTTTGGACAAAGCAAATGCTGATATTCCTTTACCCACTCAATAAATCTCTGCGGATAGAGAGCAAACACGACAAGGTCAGCCTCGCCGACAAGCGCTGGGTCAACCTTTGTATCTGCGGCGGCAACGATCCCCTCTTTAAGAGCGTAATCGACCGTTTCGGCGTCGTTGTCGATGGCGGTGACGGTATAACCCTTTGAGGTAAGCACGCGTGCATAGCTGCCCCCTATCAAACCTAATCCAACAATAAGAACACGGCATCCTTTATCGAGCATTATATCACCACTTCCCATGAAATATCACAGGTCACATTGTAGCACATAAAAGTGCGAAAGTCAATCGATAAATAGGCGGTATTTTCCCACATTTTTACTCTGTAGAAAGAAAATGTTGGATTTGAAGGAATTATGTGTTATAATGTCGGTATAACGGTTATCGGAGGGATATCAAATGCAAAGCATATATCTGATACTTATGCATAGCAACACCCTGCCTTCAAAAATCATAAAAGCCTTCACAGGATATCCGTACAGCCACGTCGCGCTTTCCCTTGAGAGAAACTGTGATGTGATCTACAGCTTTGGTCGCCGCAAGGTCCATTCGATCTTAAACGGCGGTTTTACTGCCGAGCACAAGCACGGCGCATTTTTCACCTGCTTTAACAAGACTGTGTGCAGGATCTTTGAGATCGAGGTTACCGACGAGCAGTATGAGCAGCTTAAAGGTCGACTTGATGAAATGCTTGAGTGCCAGCACGATTACCGTTATGATATGATCGGCATTCTTCCAAGGCTGTTTGGAATTCCCTATACGAGAAAAGACCGATATGTGTGCAGTTATTTTGTAGCCGACATGCTTGAAAGAGTTGCCGTGCATAAGTTCGATAAGTCGACATGTTTTATCAAGCCGAAGGATTTTGAACAGCTAAAAGATCTCAATGAGGTCTATAACGGCTTTTATCGTCAATATACCGGCGCAGCAGCGGAATAACTTGTGTTACAAAAAGCAATTTTTAGTAAAGTCAAGCGTTCCGTTCGCGCGCCGAAGGCGTGCGTCACAGTTGAAAGCGGCACCATTAGTGAGACGACATCATTTGCCGCAGGCTAACATCATTCAAAAAGACCACTTTTGTCCGGTAGACAAAAGTGGTCTTTTTGTTGGAGCGGGTGATGGGAATCGAACCCACGTGTTCAGCTTGGAAGGCTGACATTC
>CAZDIN010000154.1:0-2746 GCA_964505515.1 uncultured Eubacteriales bacterium
GGAAACAATGCGTATGGTATAGATGAGCCGCTTTTGATATATCGTTTGGCAAGAGATTCAAAGTCGAGCAATAAGCTCAAAGCGGCACAGATGAACTGGAAGACATACCGATATGTCGGATTGAATTTTATCTGTGCTGCGTACTATATGTGTTGGTACGTGGTAAAGAGCTTGCTTAAGTACAGGCATTTAAAATAGTAGTTAGATTTAATTAGCTTATAAACAAATGATAACGAAAGAGGAAATTAAATGAAAGTTTGCTTTATAAACCCTCCGTTCAAATCCGAACACGGGAAGTTTTCACGAGAATCGCGCAGCCCTTCGATCGGGCATAGCGGAGTGTTGTACTATCCGCTGTGGCTGATCTATGCTGCCTGTGTTGCTGAAAAGAACGGGTTTGATGTTGTTTTTATCGATGCCCCATCGAAACAGATGAACAAAGAGCAGACGTTAGACCGTGTTCGCAACGATGCGGCAGAAGCAAAGCTGTTTGTGTTTGATACAAGCACTCCGTCAATTTACAGCGATGTGGATTTCGCCGCAACCATCAAGGATATATATCCGGATGCATTTACAATGCTTGTAGGCACTCATCCTTCTGCTACTGCTGAAGAAACAATAGGTATCAGCGATAAGATCGACGGAATTGCAAGACATGAATATGACTATATAGTAAGGGATACCGCTATTGCGCTTAGGGATGGTGCAGACCTTTCAACCGTTAAAGGACTGACATGGCGCAACGGCGATAAAATCGTTCACAATCCGAATGCTGAACACATTGCCGATCTGGATGAGATACCGTATGCTGCAGATTTTATTAAACGGCACTTAACGGTGACCGATTACGTTTTTCCGGCAGCGGCTTTTCCTTCTATACAGATCTTCACGGGTCGAGGCTGCCCTGCACAGTGCAATTTCTGTGTGTATCCTCAAACTCTGCATGGACACAAATATCGACTTCGTTCCCCTGAGAATGTTATTGGGGAGATTGAGTATATCGTCAAGAATTTCCCTGAGGTAAAGGAAATCGTTTTTGAAGATGACACATTTACTATTAACAAAAAGCGCGTGACAGAGATATGCAATCTAATACTTGATCGCAAGATAAAGATTCGCTGGCTTTGTAATGCCCGCGTCAATCTTGATTATGAAACCATGTGTCTGATGAAGAAGGCGGGTTGTCACCTTATAATACCCGGCATCGAAAGTGTTAACCAGCAGATACTCAACAACATCCGTAAGGGTACAACTGTTGAACAGATCGAGAGGTATATCAAAAATGCCAGAAAAGCAGGGCTCATGATCCATGCCTGCTATATGGTCGGCAACGAGGGTGAGACCCGTGTAACGATGGAGGATACGCTGAAAGCGGCGATGAGGTTTAAGACTGATACAGCGCAGTTCTTCCCGTTGATCCCGTATCCCGGCACAGGTGCATATGAATGGGCTAAGAGCAACGGTTACATAAACGGCAAATATGATGAGTATGTTCATGAGGACGGTACCTTAAACTGCATTATAAACACGCCGGACTTGAGCGCGCAGGAACTTGTGGATTTTTGCCAGATGGCGCGTAAGAAGTATTACCTTCGCCCTTGGTATATTGCTCATCGGGTATGGCGCGGTCTGAGTGACTGGGAAGATTTCAAACGTTCCTTTAAGGCGTTTAAAAAACTGAAGGAGACGCTGTTTAAATGAGCGGAACAAATGCTGTAGAGCGGAAATGCAAGATCCATGTCATCAGCACAGCTAACGGACAGATCAACGAAGGTATGCGCAATGTGGCAACGCATATTGCAAAGGTTTTTGAAAAGGATCATCAGGTGCATTACTCAGGGCTGAGGGATATCGGCTCTATTATAAAAAACAGCAAGACGTGTGATGCCGCCTTGATTTTTGCTCGTGCGAACAAGTTGGTGTACTGGCTTGGACGTCTGGTAGGGATGCTTAGCAAAAATGTTTGGATAGTTTGCGTACAAAGACCCGATAGGGACTATGTAAAACTAACACAAAAGAAACCGTTAAAGGCAAACTATCTAACTCTTGTTGAAAAGGATCTTGAAGAAGTGTCTGTTCGCTCAGGATATCAAAAAAAGGTCTTTGCTGTTGGAATCAAGTCGGATAAATTCAGTCCGGTCGACAGTAGCAGAGCGCGCGAGCTTAAGCAGAAGTATGGCATTTCTTCGGACAGGCCGCTCGTCGTACATGTAGGTCATTGTTCTGAGGGACGGGGACTGGAGGATTTTACTGCGATCACAAACGCTGAGCGGATGGTCGTTGCTTCGGGAATGTTTGAGAATCCTGACACAGTGAAGCGGCTGAAGGATGCCGGAGTGAGAATACACAAGGGCTATCTTGAGAATGTTGAAGAAATATACCAAATGGCAGACGTTTATTTGTTTCCAACTCATTCTACAGAATTTGTTATCTCTATTCCGCTGTCTGTTATGGAAGCGTTGTCCTGTGGCGTGCCGGTCGTTGGATACAAGGATTTTGAAAATCTGTCCGCTGTTTCGGCTCAGGAAGATGCTGTAATGTTGATCGGCGACAAAAGCGAATTAGATGATGCCATATTAACAATGGCTGATAAGAAACGGAACAAGAGTTACTTGCTCTCCCCCATGACATGGGAACAGGTGGCTCAAGGAGTATTAGATATTGTGAGGGGAAGCTGAAAATGAAGCCTGCGATGATTAGTTTTATGGGGCTGGACGGCTCTGGCAAGTCGACAAGCATCGACTAT
>CAZDIN010000155.1:0-1834 GCA_964505515.1 uncultured Eubacteriales bacterium
CGACGGAGGGCGAGGTCATCGTCAAGGGCCGAAGCAGCAAGGATTTTACGCAAAGCGATTTTGACAGCTACCGCAACACCTTTATCGGCTTTATCTTTCAGGAATACAACATCCTCAACGAGTTTTCGGTCGAGGACAACATCGCGCTTGCGTTGGAGCTGCAGGGCAAGCCGAAGGACAAGGCGGCTATCAACGCTCTGCTTGACGAGGTCGACCTTACAGGCTTTGCAAAGCGCAAGCCCAACACCCTTTCGGGCGGTCAAAAACAGCGTATAGCTATTGCGCGTGCGCTGGTAAAGGCGCCTGAGATCATCATGGCTGACGAGCCGACAGGAGCGCTCGATTCCAACACGGGAAAGCAGGTCTTCGAGACTTTGAAAAAGCTCTCGAAGAGCAAACTTGTTATCGTTGTGTCGCATGACCGCGATTTTGCCGAGCAGTACGGTGACAGAATCATTGAGCTGCGGGACGGCAAGGTGCTGTCGGACCTTTCCAAAGCCCAGCTTGAACAGCAGGCGCTGTCTGACAACGTCAACACCGTCGGCGATGTGATCTGCATCAAGCGCGGTGCGGACCTGACCGACAAGGATTTTGACAAGATCAAATCCTTGCTCAAGCAGTCGGGTGATAACGTAATCATCGCCAGCAACGAAAAGGACGTCAAGACCTTCAAAAAGGTCAGCCGCATCAACGAGGAAGGCGGCAAAGAGGTATTCCGCGACACCGATCCTGCCGCTGCCGAAAGGAAGCAGTACACTAAAGAGGAGAGTCGGTTCATCCGTTCCAAGCTTCCTCTCAGACACGCCATCAAAATAGGCGTATCGGGACTTAAGAGCAAGCCCTTCCGCCTGTTTTTGACCGTGATCCTTTGTACAGTTGCCTTTGTGCTGTTCAGCCTGCTGTCCACGCTGAACTTCTACGATAGCCATGCAACCTTTGTTCAGACTATGGCTGACACCAACCCCTCGGTCATGCAGATAGAAAGATATTACAAGACCAACACTGTGTGGTATGAGTTTGGCGAGGAGAGCAACAGCTACGAGGGCGTCAGCGTCGCAAGATTTGCTGACAGCGAGTTGGAAGCTCTCTCGACTGAGCTTGGCGCAAACGCCTTCGGTGCCCTTGATTGCGGAACCAACTTCAACCTGCAGCAGCCGGACGGAAGCTATTGGGTCAACGCCATCAATGCTTTTGCGGTGTTGCCTGAGGACCATGAGTTCCTCCAGAGGATCAGCGGAGACTATCCTAAGGAGAAAAACGAGATCGTTATTTCGTCCTATATGGCTGATGTGCTTTTTAACTGCAAGGTGTACGACAGCGAGGGCGATGTAATGGACCTCTCGGAACCGAGTGATGTCATCGGCAAGAGCATCACCCTTAATAGCACTACATACAAGATTACGGGTATATTTGATTCGGGAGAGGTCTCGTCCGAATTTGACCTGCTGAAGAACTCCGCTGAGCCAAATAATGCATTGCAGACAAAGTATAACAGTTATCTTAACGACGGGCTGTATCTGGTTGCCTTTGTTAACGGGGAGCGTCTGAATGCTCTGGCTAAGGATAATCCCGTCTATTATGAGAGCATTTACTACTACACCTCTCTTGCTTTTGCGCAAAAGACAGACGGAAAGTATGAATACCCCGAGTGGAGCAACGGAATATATAAGGATATAGGCGCCGTGTCAGAGGATAATACTTATATATCTATCAGCGCAGATAAAGGAGCCCTCGCCGACGGACAGGCAATTGTTACGTCTGATGTATTTGCCTCGATGGTGATCGACCAGTACTACCGTTTAGCAGACGGACTCAGTTATGAGGACGAGTCGCT
>CAZDIN010000155.1:1844-2730 GCA_964505515.1 uncultured Eubacteriales bacterium
CTCCCCGTATTTTCCATGAGCGGCTTACCCCACGCAGAGCTTGCGGCGCAGATCATGAGCGGCGGAACCTACGACGTCACTGAGGATAATAAGGAGGAGTTCACCGAGTTCACCGCCGCTCAGATGCAGAGCAAGATAGAGGAACTGATCGGCAAAGTCAAGAGCGACAGACTTGACCTTAAACTCGGAGTAAAACTGTTCGACAACAGAAACGGCACCGCTATCGGTGAGCAGAGAGAATTCGATGTCGTTGGTGTCGTTGTTGAACAAGACAGGTATCAGAGTGATTACATCGCCGTTACACAGTCTGTTTTTGACACTATGTGGAATGAACAGAAGACGTCGGTCGACTATTACTCAGAAACCACAAGCAATTACCAGCTTGCCTCAGACGGCGTTTACTCTATAGTGTATCTGCCCTTCAGCTACACGCAGGAGGGAGCAGAGGCTTATTGGGAGATCTACAGTAATGATGAGTGGAAGGATGACGAAAGCCGCCTGAATTTGACGGGAAATTTCATTGACCAATTGCAAATGGTTGATGAGGCTGTTCAGAGCCTTTCGCAGATATTCCTGTATGTTGGACTCGTTTTTGCTGTGTTTGCTATCCTGCTGTTCTCCAACTTCATTTCTGCATCCATCAGCCAGAAGAAAAAGGAGATCGGCATACTGCGCGCCGTTGGCGCAAGAAGCGCAGACGTGTTCAGGATATTCTTCTCGGAATCCTTTGTGATCGCGGCAATATGTGTTGCACTGTCCGCTGTTGCGAGCATCGTCCTCTGTAATTTCATCAACGTCTGGCTTGCAGAGGGAATAGGCGCTTCGCTGTTTGTGTTTGGCGCACCTTCTTTCGCGGTGCTGGTCGCGATCGCCTTGGCTACGGTGT
>CAZDIN010000156.1:0-2704 GCA_964505515.1 uncultured Eubacteriales bacterium
TTGCCGATATTCTTGCACTGCTCGATGTAGCAGGTGTTGGTGCCGGTGCCCAAAATGAAACCGATATAGCTGTCAAATTCGCGGTCGGGATATTCAGCAATGGCACCCAGCATGGTCGCAACGGTGTCGTTAATGATTACAAACCGCTTTTTACTGCATCCCAGTTTTTCAAGCGAGCGGTTTATGCCCTCGCCTATCACCTTGCCTGCAACATCGCTGACCTTGACCTCTTTGTTAAAGTTTATCAGCCTGCCGTCGCAGTTGGGCAGAATCTCGGTCGGGAACGAAAAGCAAAAGCCGACCTTGTCGCTGACCTTGTCAAACGGCTTTATGAAACCTGCAAGTGTGTCGAAAAACTCGTCGGCCGTCAGCGCGCCTTTGGTGCCGGGCATAGGCTGTTTCGAAAAGTTTTCGATAACAGGCTTGCCCAGACTGTCAAAGGTGACGGTTGCGACCCTGAAGTTGGTGCCGCCTGCGTCCATTACTATAATGGTCTCGCCCTTGGGCACCTCGGAATCAATGCCTACATAGGTAGGTATCATCAAAAGCGACTTTATATCACCGTTGTTGCCCGATTCCATCTGGCGTACAAACTCGTCTGTCGCCGCCTGCATATCAATTGCGTCGGGATTAAGCCCGTATTTGTTAAGAAAATCTGTAACAGCGCTTTTCATAATATGAAGATCCTTTCTGAAACTAATCGTCAAGCTTGAGCACAGCCATAAACGCTTCCTGCGGAACCTCAACAGAACCGAGCTTGCGCATACGCTTTTTGCCTTCCTTCTGCTTTTCCAACAGCTTTTTCTTACGGGTTATGTCACCGCCGTAGCACTTGGCAAGCACGTCCTTGCGCATAGCCTTAACTGTTTCGCGGGCAATTATCTTGCCGCCAACGACAACCTGAACAGGCACCTCGAAAAGCTGGCGCGGAATGTGCTCCTTCAGTTTTTCTGCAATCCGCCGCGCGCGGGTGTAAGCGTTGTCGGAGTGAACTATGAAGGACAGCGCGTCTACTATCTCGCCGTTAAGCAAGACATCAAGCTTGACAAGATTTGATTTTTCATAGCCTTTAAGCTCATAATCGTAAGAAGCATACCCTCTTGTGCGCGATTTCAGCGCGTCGAAAAAGTCATACACTATCTCGTTAAGCGGCAAAACATAGTGAATATCCACACGTTCTGTGCCCACGTACTGCATATCCTTAAACACGCCTCTGCGCTCTTGACACAGGTCCATTATCGCGCCAACAAACTCACTGGGCGAATAGATGTGTACCTCGCACACAGGCTCCTCTGCCGAAACTATCTGCGACGGGTCGGGGTAGTTGGTGGGGTTATCTATTTCTACGACCTCGCCGCTCGTCATCGTCAGCCTGTACTCAACGCTCGGCGCAGTGGTTATAAGGTCAAGGTTATACTCTCTCTCAAGACGCTCCTGAATTATCTCCATATGCAGAAGTCCCAAAAAGCCGCATCGAAAACCAAACCCGAGTGCGACAGAGGTCTCCGGCTCAAACAGCAGTGATGCGTCGTTTAACTCAAGCTTTTCCAGTGCCTCGCGAAGGTCGGTGTACTGGGCACCGTCGGCAGGATAAATTCCGCAGAAGACGACGGGGTTGACCTTTCTGTAGCCGGGCAACGGCGCATCAGCAGGCGCGTCGACCGATGTAACCGTGTCGCCCACGCGTGCATCGGCAACATTTTTAATAGATGCGGCGAAGTAGCCGACCTCGCCCGCGTAAAGCGCGTCGCACGGCTGCATTGATATCGCTTTCTTTCGGCCTACCTCTACCAGTTCAAATTCAGCGCCGGTGGCCATCATTCTGACCTTCATACCGGGGCGAATGACACCGCTTTTTACCCTGAAGTAGACTATGACGCCCTTGTACGGGTCATAATAAGAGTCGAAAATCAGCGCCTGAAGAGGGCCGTCCCTGTCATCGGTGGGGGCGGGTATCTCATTTATTATGCCCTCAAGCACCTGTTCAACATTCAGGCCTGTTTTGGCAGAAATTCTGGGCGCATGCTCGGCAGGAATTCCAATGATGTCTTCAATATCCTTAATTACAGCGTCGGGGTCGGCGCTGGGCAGGTCTACCTTGTTTATGACCGGCAGCAGCTCAAGATTGTGGTCGACGGCAAGGTAGGTGTTGGCAAGTGTTTGAGCCTCTATGCCCTGCGATGCGTCCACTACTAAAACCGCGCCCTCGCAGGCGGCAAGTGAGCGTGAGACCTCATAGTTAAAGTCAACGTGGCCGGGCGTGTCGATGAGATTAAGCTCATACATCTCGCCGTTTTTCGCCATGTACTCAAGGGTAACAGCGTGCGCCTTTATCGTGATTCCCCTCTCGCGCTCAAGCTCCATGCTGTCTAAGAGCTGGTCCTCCATTTCGCGGTCGGAAACCGATTTTGTAAGCTCAAGCATTCGGTCGGCAAGGGTGGACTTTCCGTGATCAATATGTGCGATTATGCAGAAGTTTCTAATGTGGTCAGATGGATATGGCATTTATACACCTCAAAAATTTTTATCTGTCGTTTTTAAGCAACACTGCCCTGCAGGGCGCGGCCTCAACGCCGTCTATCTTCATCGGCATCGCGACCAGTGTGTATTTTCCTGACTGAACGTGGCGCAGTGTCAGGCCTTCAAGCAAAATGATGCCCGCCATCAGCATTTCGCGGTGAATGTAGTTCTCATCGTCCTCTAC
>CAZDIN010000157.1:0-2702 GCA_964505515.1 uncultured Eubacteriales bacterium
TGTTGAGTTTACAGGCGAATTAGAGGCTACTGAGGTCGTTATTCCTCAGGAGGTACTCGAAGCAGCAGCTAAAAAGGATAAAAAGCCGATACGGCTTGATCCGCCATCAGACGGACTTCCTGTATATCTTGATTCCGCGCGTGTTTTGTGGTCGAAGTTCAGCGGCTCGTCTAAAATCAACGGCAAGCCTATTTCTATTGACAGCTTGACACCCGATCTCGGCAACTGCGTGATTTGGGGCGAGATCTTTAAGGTGGACACAAATCCTACACGCGCAGGGGACAAGCTGCGAGTAAACGTATACATAACTGACTATACCAACTCGACCCAGCTTAAAATGTATATTCCTGTGCGTGAGGCAGGTTGGATCGACGGGTTGTATTCCGGTAATTGTCTTTTAGTTAAGGGCTCTTTGGAAAACGATAAGTATGAAAACGATTACATATTCAGCCCGACTGTTGTTTGTTCGGTTGATAAATATGTTGAGACCGACCGCGCTGAAGAAAAGCGCGTTGAGCTTCACCTTCATACCAACATGTCCCAGATGGATGGCATGACAAGTGCCGCTGATCTTATCAAGCGCGCACATGAATGGGGACACAGAGCAGTCGCAGTGACCGATCATGGCGTTGTTCAGGCGTTTCCTGAGATCATGGGTACTGTTGATAAGATTCGTAAAAAGGACCCTGATTTTAAGGCTATCTACGGTATGGAGTCGTATTTTGTAAACGATATGGTTCCTGCAGTTAACGGCAAATGCGGTGAGTCGCTCGACGGTGAGTTTGTGGTGTTTGACTTTGAGACCACAGGCTTTAGTCCTGTCAACGACCGCATCACTGAAATAGGTGCCGTTCTGCTTCGCAACGGAGAGGTTGTGGACACCTTCTCGTCATTAGTCAATCCTCAGATTCCGATTCCCAGCAGGGTAGTCGAGGTCACAGGAATTACAGACGATATGGTGAAGGACGCTCCGACTGAAAATGAGATAATGCCTAAGTTCTTTGAGTTTATCGGGGACAGGCTTCTTGTTGCACACAATGCGCCTTTTGATATGTCCTTTGCAAGAGCGTCTGCCTTAAGACTTGGTGTCGTTCTTGAAAATCCATATTGTGACACTGTGCCTATGGCGAGGGTGCTGGTGCCTGACATCAAGAACCACAAGCTTGATACGGTTGCGAAGGCTCTCGAACTCGGCGAATTCAATCATCACAGAGCGGTAGATGACGCTACTGTTCTTGCACATATTTTTGTAAAATTGCTTGTGCGCCTTAAGGAAAAATCGCGCGGCGAGTGTAAGACCATCGATTCGGTCAACGGTTATCTTGCAGGCGGAGATCCAAGGACATTACACAGATATCATCAGATAATCCTTGTGCGCAACCTTGTCGGCTTAAAGAATCTTTACAAGCTGGTATCCCTGTCAAACCTTAAATATTATCAGGCAAAGGGTGCGAACCGCAAGCCGCTTGTGCCTAAAAGCGAGTTGATGAAGCTTCGCGACGGCTTGATAATTGGCAGTGCGTGCGAACAGGGCGAACTGTATCAGGCGGTGCTTGATAATCGTCCTTGGGGCGAGCTGCTTGATATTGCGTCCTTCTACGATTTTCTTGAGATACAGCCGAACGGAAATAACGAGTTTATGCTGCGCAACGGAACCCTTAACAGCGTCGAAGAGCTTAATGCCATTAACAAGACTATCATTAAGCTTGGTGAGAAATTGAAGAAGCCGGTGGTTGCAACCGGTGACGTTCATTTTCTCAATAAGTCAGATGCGAAGTTTCGCGCCATTTTGATGGCAGGACAAGGCTTCCCTGATGCAGATCAGCAGGCACCTCTTTATTTCAAGACCACAGAAGAGATGCTTTCGGACTTTGCTTATCTCGGAAAAAACAAGGCTTATGAGGTCGTTGTCAAGAATCCGAATAAGATCGCTGATCTTGTTGAGTATATCAGACCGATTCCGCAGGGCAATTTCCCGCCAACGATTCCGGGATCGGATGAGATAATAACCGAGGTAACATACCAAAAAGCGTATGAGATGTACGGCGATCCGTTGCCCGAAATAGTCCAAAAGCGCTTGGACAAGGAGTTAGGCTCGATCATTAAAAACGGATTTTCGATCATGTATGTAACGGCGCAAAAGCTGGTTGCAGATTCGGTCGAGCACGGTTACCTTGTC
The DNA here is from genome assembly GCA_964505515.1 of uncultured Eubacteriales bacterium. Taxonomy (GTDB): domain Bacteria; phylum Bacillota; class Clostridia; order Oscillospirales; family Acutalibacteraceae; genus RGIG2206. The sequence goes on from CAZDIN010000157.1 coordinate 2,180, forward strand.
GGCTCGCGTGGCTCGGTCGGTTCATCCTTTGTTGCTACAATGGCAGGCATTTCCGAGGTAAATCCGCTTGAGCCGCATTATGTGTGTCCCAAGTGCAAGCACAGTGAGTTTATCACCGACGGCTCATACGGCTCGGGCTTCGATCTGCCGCAGAAGAATTGTCCGCACTGCGATACAGATATGATCCGTGATGGACACGATATTCCTTTCGAGACCTTCCTTGGATTCGACGGTGACAAGACTCCTGATATTGACCTGAATTTTTCAGGTGAGTATCAGTCAAGTGCCCATAAATTTACCGAAACTCTCTTTGGTCCCGAAAACGTTTTCAAGGCAGGAACTATTGCGACTGTCGCCGATAAAACTGCCTTCGGTTACGTTAGAAAGTATGCTGAAGAGCGTGGGTTGCTTCTCAACAAGGCGGAGACTGAGCGCCTGACCATCGGATGCACGGGCGTTAAGCGTACCACAGGTCAGCACCCCGGCGGCATGGTCGTCGTACCGCGTGAATTTGAGGTCTATG
>CAZDIN010000158.1:0-2693 GCA_964505515.1 uncultured Eubacteriales bacterium
CAAGGCTTTTCGCAGTGTTTAGAGGTGACGCTGTTGACTCTTTTTTTCTTGTTTTTGAAAAGCGAAATTTTCACTCGACAGCGCCACCTCTAAAGCATATCTTTTTCAAGTAAATCCATAAAAATCACACCGTCTTCAGGCGGCAAAACATATATCTCACAACGAGGTTCATCCGACAATTTTGCAAAGAGTCCGATGCTCAAAACGAACTGATTGTCGTCTTCAATCACTCTGCCTTTAAGGGCGTTTGGTATCATTTTCCACCCCTTATTATCATTGTCAAGAGCGTTGTGATTTTCACTGTTGCAGTACTCAACGATGGCTAAAAATGCGGTCTCGAAATACGGAAGTTCTCCATCGTATGAGTGCATCAACCGACACAAAGTATCTCCTACATATCCGCTTGTTTTGTATCTGCAATTAGGCAACAGTGTGTTAAGAGTGATATGCAGCCAACCGTCGTGAGTGATTTCTATATCACCGGCAATCTTCTTGACGTTTCTATCAATCGTGTAACAGTCGCTTAACACTTCAACCTGACGATGACCGTCAAGGAGTATTCTGGAGCGAATACACAGCGTTTCAACCTCGCACATATAGTCATCGATACCGCGTTCAATAACCGAAGGAGATGTGCTGTTTGACTTCTTCAAATCATTTAGCTTTCGTTGTACCTTTGCTACATCTTCATCGAGTCTTGAAAGTTTTTCCTTGAACTGTTCCATCATACTTTCCTCCGTTTTTCAAGGTCAGAACGCTTGGTAGTAATAAGGTCATACATAATCGGCGATGCCTTAATCTCGATACACACCTTGTTCTTATTGGCACAGAGAAGTGCTTCACCTCTGCCGTTTCGGATAATCTGCATTGTTTCCTCATCCGAAAGTGACAGATACTTTTGTGCCGTGAATGCTTCATCTTCCTCAAGGTGAAGAAGTATTTTGAAGCTTGAAAGGTTAAGTATATCCTTGCCATATCTTCCTTGATCGGCAGAAAAACGTCTTGACAAGTCCTGCGTAGCCTGAATTGCCGCACCGCCGAAGCCTCGTATTAGTCTGAAGATCTCCTGCACATAATTTGCCGCAAGCTTGTTTGCACCTGCACCGATGAGAGTCCACAACTCGTCAAGGAAGATTACTTTCTTCTGAATACGGCTTTCTTTTGCTTTGTCCCACACAAATTCAAGTGCCATAAACATACCGATAGGCTTTAAAGCATCCGTCATTTCTGTCATATCAAGTACGATGTATTTGTTACTCAAATCTACATTTGTTTCTCTGCCGAAGGAAGCAAGAGAACCCGTAGCAAACTTCTCAATCATAAGGGAAAGGCGTTTTGTTTCCTCTCTTGAACAGAGTTCTGCGTACAGGTCTTTGAGTGTAGGCATCCTCTTAAAATTGCCGTCCTCGTTGTATAGTGAGGCATTGTCAAAGGTGATACCAAAGGTCTCATATGTACGGATAACTGCACTGTCAAGGAGGTTTAGTTCATCCTGCGTTATGTCATTCTTTATGAGTGTAAAGAAGATCATAAGGCTCTGGAGCTTCTCGGCAAGTATGGAGTCGTTACGGGTGTCAGCCTTTATCTCATAGTCTGTTGAAAGGCTTGTTTTGCGTATCTCCATAATGTTGATGCAGTCCTTTGATGAGGGTGCAATCTTTATGTATTTACCGCCTATAGCCTCACAAGCATCAATGTATTCGTGTCCCTTAACGGGAGCAATAATGAACACCTGAGTGCCTTGCATACGAAAGCGTAAAGCCATTGTCTGTAAGAGGAATGTTTTACCTGCACCGGTGGTACCGTAAATACAACCGTTGGCATTTGCATACTTATCGCTGTCAAAAATATCAAGGATTGCAACACTTCGATTGTACTTATTCAGCCCTAAAAAAATACCGCCTTCATCATAGATCTCAAATGATGAAAACGGAAACGATGCTGCAAGTGAGTCTGTAAGCACGTTTCTTCTGCCTTTTCGCTCTATGTCTGCATCAACAGACAGTATGGGAAGTGAGGACAAAAAGCATTGTTCGTGCTTGTAGTCTGCACGCTTACACACCATACTCATTGAACTGCAAAGTGTCATAACGTCTGCAACTCTCTGTTCAAGTTCTTCAACATCGTAGGCTGTAATCTCTATAACAGTGGACATATAATAAAAGTCCTGACCGCCTCTGTTCATACCTTCCTTTAAGAAGAAGCCCGATGAAATTGCGTCATCAAGCTCTTCAAAGTCCTGCCTTGTGTCGTCAACCTCACGCATTTTACTGCGGTTAAGCATTGTTTTCTGTGAGATACGGGAAAGCGTCTTATCCCTCGGCATACGCCTGAAGGTGAAGCTTATACCGATATTGTCACCGGCTTCTACAAGAGGAGATAACCACGCTGCCTCATTTCTTGTTCGGTATCCGTAGCCTGCAACGTAGAGATACGAATGATAAATGCCGTCAACGACTATGTAATCACGGCTGCCATTATCGACAGAGGACGGTGCAATAACGTCAAGTACGGAAGTCTGTCCCGTCCACATTTCCGGGATTTCTTCTTTCGGTTCCTTTGAGAATGCACCTCTGATGCTATCCATTACGGATTGCTTCTTACCTTGTGCCGCTTTTTTCTTTTTGGGATTATCCTGTTTTGCGGCTTTGGGTTCTCTTTTTTCGGAACTGTTTTCTTCGGGAATTTCTTTT
>CAZDIN010000159.1:0-2693 GCA_964505515.1 uncultured Eubacteriales bacterium
GATAAGATCCGCGACGTTATCGGTCAGGGCGGAAAGGTCATTCAGAAGATATGCGCTGACTGCAACTGCAAGATCGACGTTGAAGAGGACGGACGCGTTCATATCTGCGCCGTTGATATTGAGGACGCACAGCGCGCTCTCATGATCGTCGAGACCATCGCTATGGATCCTGAGATCGGTGCCATCTTCAAGGGCCGCGTAACCCGTCTTATGACCTTCGGCGCTTTCGTTGAGATCGCCCCCGGTAAAGAGGGTCTTGTCCACATCAGCAAGCTTGATGTCAAGCGCGTCGGCAAGGTCGAGGACGTCGTTCAGGTCGGTGACGAGGTCATCGTCAAGGTTACCGAGATCGACGATCAGGGCAGACTGAACCTCTCTCGCCGCGATGCACTCATCGAGATCGAAGGACTCGTTCCCGAAGATGACGGCAACGACGAGCGTCCCGAGCGCCGCTCAAACGGCGGACGCCGTGGCAACTTCCACAACAGAAGAAGAGACTAATTAAACCAAACGCCGCAGGGATTAACCTGCGGCGTTTTTCTGTAGTATGTGGACCAAGACGAAACAACTGCAAGATATTTTGAACAACAGTTTAAGGATCGATAGCTGAGTTTGCAATAAAACAAAGCCGAACTTCACGTTCGGCTTTGTTTTATTATATCTATTCTATTACATCATTTTTGAAAGGCGGTCGTTTACTGCGACGAGGAACTCCTCGGTGTCGACTTTCTGCTTGTTCTCCAAAGAGGAGAGCAGATATAGGTCGCCGGTCATAACGCCCTCTTCGATGGTCTGGATGGTAGCCCTCTCAAGCTTATCGGCGAAATCGCAGAGGTCGGGTGCGCCGTCAAGCTCGCCGCGCTTTCTCAAAGCACCGCTCCACGCGAAGATGGTCGCGACGCTGTTGGTCGATGTTTTCTCGCCCTTGAGGTGCTTATAATAGTGGCGCTGAACGGTTCCGTGAGCGGCTTCGTACTCATAAACGCCGTCGGGTGACACAAGCACAGAGGTCATCATAGCAAGGCTGCCGTATGCAGTCGCGACCATGTCGGACATGACGTCGCCGTCATAGTTCTTGCAGGCCCAGATATATCCGCCGTTGGAACGGATAACGCGCGCTACAGCATCGTCGATCAGGGTATAGAAATACTCGATGCCTGCCGCCTCAAACTTTTCCTTATATTCGCTTTCGTAAATCTCGGCGAATATGTCCTTGAATCTGTGATCGTACTTCTTGGAGATAGTGTCCTTAGAAGCGAACCACAGGTCCTGCTTTGCATCAAGTGCAAAGTTAAAGCAGCTTCTTGCAAAGCTTGCGATAGATTTATCTGTGTTGTGAAGTCCCTGAACGATACCATCGGTGCCGTTGAAGGCGTGGATCAGTTCGCGGGTCTCGTTGCCGTTTGCATCGGTGCAAACGAGCTCGCACCTGCTGCCCTCGGTGACGCGCAGCTCGGTGTTCTTGTAAACGTCGCCGTAGGCGTGACGCGCGATGGTGATCGGCTTAGTCCATGTCGGGATGTAGGGGGTAATGCCTTTAACAAGAATAGGTGTGCGGAAAACAGTTCCGTCCAGAATAGCGCGAATGGTGCCGTTAGGGGACTTCCACATTTCCTTGAGGTTGTACTCAGGCATTCTTGCGGCGTTAGGAGTAATAGTTGCACACTTTACGGCAACGCCGTACTTTTTGGTTGCCTCTGCAGAATCAAAGGTAACCTGATCGTTGGTTTCGTTGCGGTGAACGAGTCCGAGATCGTAATACTCGGTGTTCAGGTCGATGTAAGGAGTAAGCAGGATGTCCTTTATCATTTTCCAGATTACTCTGGTCATTTCATCTCCGTCCATTTCGACCAACGGAGTTTTCATTGTGATCTTATAAGCCATTGTAATGCCCCCTTATTTGCTTAGATTTTCCTTGGTGTAGCTGAGCAGACCGCCCGAGATAACGATATCCTTGGCGCGATCACTCAGCTCGCATTTGCAAACGATCTCAGTGCCCTTAGTCTTGTTGACGGCAACGAGGTCCTTTCCGTTGCGAATGGCGTCGATTACATTTTCAATGGTGATCTCGTCGCCCTGATCGATAGTGTCGTAATCAGCTTCATTTGCGAAAGTCAAGGGCAGGATGCCTGCATTTATAAGGTTAGAGCGGTGGATTCGCGCAAACGATTTAACAAGCACAGCCTTGATTCCAAGATAGAGGGGAGCAAGCGCTGCATGCTCACGCGATGAGCCCTGACCGTAGTTTGCACCGCCGACGATAACGCTGCTGCCGAGCGACTTTGCACGCTCGGGGAACTCGCCGTCGCAAACTGTGAAGCAGTACTGCGAAATGGCAGGAATGTTCGAGCGCAGGGGCAGGATCTTTGCTCCGGCAGGCATGATGTGGTCGGTGGTGATGTTATCGCCGACCTTAAGCGAACAGGAGCACTCGATCTTGTCAGTCAAGGGTGAGGTAGTGGGGAAGGGCTTGATGTTGGGACCGCGCAGGATCTCGACGCTGTCCATCTCAGCCTCTTTGCAGGGTTCAACGATCATGTTATCGTTGATAGTGAACTCATCAGGCAGGATAAACTCAGGCATGTTGCCGAGCTCTCTCGGGTCGATGAGATAGCCTGCGATGGCAGAAGCCGCCGCAACCTCAGGAGATACGAGGTAGATCCGACCGTCATTGGTTACCGCACGGCCCTCAA
>CAZDIN010000160.1:0-2660 GCA_964505515.1 uncultured Eubacteriales bacterium
GCGTATCCTCTTCCATATCTAAAGTAACATCGGTGATCGCCTGACGGACAAAGGGAGTACCCTCGCCGTACACATAGGTCAATCCTTCCGTTCTCAGAATTGCCAAAGTAATTGCCTCCGTTAAATTTATAAGCCAAGCGCTTTTGCAAGCGCAGTTACACATTCTTCCTCACCGAGTATATCATCGGGCAGATCAAAGCCCGACAGGTTCAGCTCATGGATAAGCTCGGTGGTTTGGGGAACGTCAAGTCCGACCGACTTAAGCTCGTCAACATGGCTGAATACCTGCTGAGGAGTTCCGTCTAAGATCACTCTGCCCCCGTCCATTACTGCAACGCGGTCGGCAAGCGCCGCCTCGTTCATATAATGGGTTATCAGCACAACGGTCATGCCCTGCTCTTTGTTAAGACGGCAGACCGTAGACATTACCTCCTCGCGACCTTGAGGGTCGAGCATTGCGGTAGGCTCGTCGAGGACAAGACATTCAGGCTTCATCGCGAGCATTCCTGCGATGGCGACACGCTGCTTTTGTCCTCCTGAAAGGCGGTGCGAATCGTGCTTTCTGTAATCGAACATGCCGACGGCCTTCAGGGCTTCATCTACCCTTTCGCGTATCTCAGCAGGCGGTATACCGAGGTTTTCAGGTCCGAATGCTACGTCCTCCTCAACAACGGTGGACACCAACTGATTGTCCGGATTTTGAAAGACCATACCGACCGTCTTGCGAACGGCGATCTCGTTGTCCTCATCGCTGACATCCATGCCATTGACAAGTACCTTACCGCTCTGCACATGGTTAAGTCCGTTGATAAGCTTCGCCATGGTGGACTTTCCGGAGCCGTTATGACCCAAGACCGCAGTAAACGAGCCGCGCTCTACAGCAAAGTCAAGGTGTTCAAATACTTTTGTAGTTTTTTCGTCATCGTCAGGGTATTCAAAGGACGCATCGACGATCTCAATAATGTTATCCATAAAGGGTCATCCTTTTTATTTAAGCCAAACGGCAGTGTTGCCGCAGGGCAATACTAATTTACTGTCGGTTACAGGAATACCTATCTCGTCACATTCTACCGTTCCGCCGCGTTTATCAGCGATAACCGAGGAAACGAGGTATTTCATGACGCTCGGTGAAAGTCCTGCGGTATATGAGTTGAGCAGGAAGAACAGCGGATCGTCAGACAGCAGTTCCTCACATAAGGTGAGCAGTTCAAATATCTGATCCTCGATCTTCCACACCTCGCCGTCGGGTCCCCTTCCGTATGAAGGCGGATCCATAACGATGCCGTCATACTTGTTCCCGCGTCGGATCTCGCGCTTAACGAACTTAACGCAATCGTCAACAAGCCAACGTATCGGACGGTCGCTCAGTCCGCAGGCTGCTGCGTTATCCTTCGCCCACAGGACCATGCCCTTTGACGCATCGACGTGGGTGACGCTCGCACCTGCGGCGGCGCAGGCGAGGGTCGCGGCACCGGTATAGCCGAACAGGTTGAGCACCTTTGCGCCCTGACGCTTGCTTATGAGTGAGCTCATCAGGTCCCAGTTGACCGCCTGTTCAGGAAAAAGGCCCGTATGCTTAAAGCCCATCGGCTTAAGGTTAAAGGTCAGGTTCTTATACTTTATGCTCCATACATCAGGCACCTTTTTATAGGTCTCCCAATGACCGCCGCCGCTTTTTGAGCGGTGATAGCGCGCATGAGCATTATACCAAAGCGGATCCGCCTTATCTGTGTTCCACAGCACCTGCGGATCGGGGCGTATCAGAATTATGTTGCCCCATCTCTCCAGCTTTTCGCCGCCGGAACAATCCAACAGCTCATAATCTTCAAAATCGGTTATAGCTCTCAAAACTGAATCACCTGTAACAATTTAATCTTAAGATCACATGGTCAGCTGACCGATATACTCGATGCCCAAATGGTCATACGCCGCCTGCGTTACGCATCTGCCGCGCGGAGTGCGTGTCAAAAAGCCGATCTGCATCAGATATGGCTCATAGACATCCTCGATAGTTATGGCTTCCTCACCGACAGCCGCCGCTAACGTCTCGAGTCCGACGGGGCCTCCGCCGTAGCTGCGTATAATGGTTTCGAGCATGCGACGGTCAAACTCATCAAGACCAAGCTCGTCGATCTCAAAACGGTCAAGCGCCGCCTGCGCCACCTCTTCACGAATGACGCCGTCGCTCATTACCTGTGCATAATCGCGCACACGCTTAAGCAGTCGGTTAGCAATTCGTGGCGTGCCGCGAGAACGCGATGCTATCTCAAGTGCGCCGTTGCGGTCGATCTCGACCTGCAGCAGATTCGCAGAACGTGTGATTATGTCCGCTAACTGCTCGGGTGTATAAAGCTCAAGCCGTAACAAAACGCCAAACCTGTCGCGCAACGGAGCGGCTAACTGGCCGCTGCGTGTGGTTGCGCCGATAAGCGTAAAACGCGGAATATCAAGGCGTATCGATCTTGCAGAGGGGCCTTTTCCGATGATGATATCAAGCGCAAAGTCCTCCATCGCAGGATAAAGCACCTCTTCGACATTGCGCGAGAGGCGGTGTATCTCGTCAATAAACAGAACGTCACCCGGCGCCAGATTGCTAAGCAACGCCGCAAGGTCGCCCTGCTTTTCAATAGCGGGACCCGATGTCACACGCAGGTTAACAC
>CAZDIN010000161.1:0-2628 GCA_964505515.1 uncultured Eubacteriales bacterium
GACAAGGATGAAATACACATTGTTTATAGACGTGAGGCTGCAGGCGGTTGGTCGGTTTGGGAGATGCATTGGAAGGTAAACGGCGTGCCTGAGGGTCCTGTAGGTGAGCAGATCGAAAGGTATTTGTCGACCGCAATAACCGATGCGGTTGAGAGCCATACGCCTACAGGAGCGTTTATGAGACCGTCGACATTCCATCACGGGCTTATCATACTTCTTCACACCGCGATCCACCTTATCAGCACAGGTGTCGGGCTAAGACATCTATGTGATTGGGCTGTGTTTGTGCAAAATTTAAGTGATAACGAGTTTTGCGCGCTTTATGAGGAAAAATTGAAGGCGGTTGGCTTGTGGCGGTTTGCACAGCTGATGACTGATCTTGCGGGTTTAGCATTTGGATGCAGAATGGCGACATCTGCAGGCGAAAACGGTCAACTGGTTGAGCAGATGCTTGCTGACGTGTTTGATGGAGGCAACTTCGGTCGAAAGAACGAGCAGCGAATAAATCAGGCTTTGCTGATGTTTGACAAGGAGAACGCTAATGTTGCGCATAAATCTATAGTCAAGCAGTTTGTTGTGTCTTTGAATGAAAATGCGCGCAGGAGAGTACCTTTCACGAAAAAATCTCCCTTTTTACTTCCGATAGGATGGATATATATAGCTGGCCGCTATTTTGCAAGGGTGATAGTAGGTAAGCGACATAGTATAAATGTGAGTAAAACCATCTCAGGCGCAAACAGGCGCAGAGAGATCTATAGATCATTCCGGCTTTTTGAAAGCGAAATGCCGGACAGAAACAAATAAAAGCATATACCCCCCGATAGGCCTTAGATGCCCGTCGGGGGTATATGCTTTACAAAAATTTTAAATTACTATTACCAAAGCTTTTCCGGATAAATGCCGTCGGCTACCATGCTCTTGATAGCGTCAACTACCATTTGCCTATCCTCGTGGTATGTAACGCCGTGCCATTTTGCGTCGGTTTTGACCACCTTAACGTCGCACTTACCCTCGTCAATAAGATCCTGCACCGCAAACGGCAGGAAAAATTCGTCTTTGGATAAGTCGTTCGACTCAGCAAAAAAAGCCTTGAACAGCCTTTTAAGCTCGCCGAACAGAGCAGGAGAGAATGCCCAGCAGTTCATCGAAACCGTACTGCCTGCTTTGATTGTGTGCCATTCATCATTCTCAAAATATTGCGTCAGGCCGCCGTTTTTCTGTATCTTCGTACGCTCTGTAACACGGGTAAGATATCCGTTCGCATCAGTTTCGCAGATGCCTCTTGAAACGTGTCCGTTGTCCGTCAGCGTGTTTTCCAGCACAAAGCCTGCCATGCAGAAATGGTACTTGTCACCGTCTTTGTTGCCTTTTAAAAATTGACCGAGTTTGATGAAACTGTCGCGCCCGTAAAAATCATCAGAATTGATAACAGCAAAGCCGTCTGACACCTTGTCAGCCGCAGAAATAACAGCGTGACCGGTGCCCCAAGGCTTGCTGCGCCCCTCAACAACAGCGTATCCGTCGGGGATAGCGCTGACGTCCTGAAAAACATACTCCACCTTGATGTGATTTTCCACACGCTTGCCTACAGTGTCGCGGAAAATATCGAGATTTTCTTTTTTTATTATGAATACTACCTTGTCAAAGCCTGCCTTGATAGCGTCGTATATGGAGTAATCAACTATGAATTCTCCGCCTGGCCCAATGGGATCAATTTGCTTCAGACCGCCGTATCTGCTGCCCATGCCCGCAGCAAGTATTACTAAAGTCATAAAACTTTCTCCCTTCAATCAAGCTCTGTTTGCTATTTGACTGTTTATCTTTTCAAGGAACTCATCAAGTGTAACGGTAACCGTCTGGTCTGTTTCGCGGTCACGTACGGAAACAAGACCGTTTTCAGCCTCTTTGGCACCGATTATCAGCATATAGGGGACTCTGTCTACCTGACGGGCTTCGCGAATCTTATAACCGATCTTCTCGTTTCTGTCATCCAGCTCGCAACGGATTTTGTTTTCACGCAGTTTCTCATAAACGCTGTTTGCAAAGCTTGAATCAACGCCCGGAAGAGTAAGCACCTTAACCTGCAGGGGACTGAGCCAAACGGGAAATTTGCCTGCAAAATGCTCGGTAAGGATGCCGATAAACCTTTCGATCGAGCCGAAGCAAACCCTGTGTATCATTATAGGACGTTGCTTTTCGCCCTTTTCATCAATGTATTCAAGGTTAAAGTTTATAGGCATCTGGAAGTCGAGCTGAATAGTGCCGCACTGCCAGCTTCTGCCCAGAGAATCCTCAAGATGGAAATCGATCTTCGGACCGTAGAACGCACCGTCACCCTCGTTTATAACATAAGGCAGACCGAGCTTTTCAAGCGCCAGTTTAAGACCGTTCGTAGCGGCTTCCCAGTCCTCGTCACTGCCCATACTGTCATCAGGACGGGTGGACAGTTCAATTGAATACTTGAATCCAAACTTCTCGTAAACCTCGTTGATGAGGTGCACTACATCAACTATCTCATTGGTTATCTGGTCACGGCGCATAAATATGTGCGCGTCGTCCTGTGTGAAGCAACGCACACGGAAAAGACCGTGAAGCGCGCCCTTAAGCTCATGACGGTGAACAAGGCCC
>CAZDIN010000162.1:0-2598 GCA_964505515.1 uncultured Eubacteriales bacterium
ACATACCAAATGTGCCTCCTTATCTTTCTTATTCTGCTTCAACTTCTGCGGCAGGGGCCTCAGCTGCGGCTTCCTCAACAGGAGCAGCCTTTGCTACAGCCTCATACTCAAGACGAAGCACGAGCGAGCGCATCACGTTCTCATCGATGTTGTAAAGACGCTCCAGCTCGGCGGGGAACGCAGGCTCGGATTTGAAGGTTACTACGGTGTAGTAGCCCTCGGGCTTGTCGTTGATGGGGTATGCAAGACGACGCTGACCCCAGGTTGCGACTTCCACGACCTCGGCGTTCTTTGCGATGATGTCGGTGAACTTTGCAGCGGCAGCCTTAGCAGCCTCTTCACCGGCGGTTACATCAACGATGAACATAGTTTCGTAAGAGTTGATTACCTTTTCCATATTTACACCTCCCTATGGACTTAAGACCGCGCACATGAGAAAAATTTATACGCGGTAAGGAGACGGGCGCGCGTTTCGCGTCTACCCGTATCAATTCGCTATTTTACCATATATTATAATGTTTGTCAAGCGGTTTTCAAAAAAAGGTGAGAATTTTGGAGGTAAATCCGTAGGGCGGGGGTTTACTCCCGCCGCCGTTTGTGATAAGTAAACGGTGCCTTGCGGCGCTTGCCTCCCTCTCGGAGGGAGGCTATCCTTCGCCTTCCCCCTTGAGGGGAAGGTGCCTAACGAATGTGAGGCGGTTGAGGTGTAACCGTTTTCTAAGCAACACCTCATCAGTCGCCTGCGGCGCCAGCTTCCCCCACTGGGGAAGCCTTTTGTGGGACAGCGTACAAAAAGAGAGGGCAACGCCCTCTCTTTTTTTGAGATTTGTGATTAATTCATCGTCACCGTGCCATCCTTGGCAACGGTGCCGTCGGTACAGGTGACGGTGTAAGCGCCGGTATTACTATCCCAATATAAAGTAAAGCTGTTGCTCTGCCATTGTGCCATCGTGCCACCAAATCGAATGTCGGTAAGTTTCGCGCAGCCGTAGAAAGCCTCATTGCCAATGTTGATGACACTCTCGGGGATCGTGATGCCGGTAAGGCTTGTGCAGACGTAGAACGCATTATCGCCGATACTTGTGACATTCGATGGTATGGTGATGTCGGCAAGGCTTGTGCATCGGTCGAACGCATGACTGCCGATGGCGGTGACACTCTCGGGGATCGTGATGTTGGCAAGGCTTGTGCAGCTGGAGAACGCATATTCGCCGATGCTGGTGACGCCATTGCCCATTGTTATATCCGTCAGATCACTGCAACCGCCGAACAAATAAGAGCCAATGGTCGTCACGCCTGACGGAATGGTGATGCTTGTAAGGGCTTTGCAATCGCAGAACACATTATCACCGATACTGGTGACGCTTGACGGAATGATAACGCTTGTAAGCTTTGAGCAGCCTCGGAACGCATTGTAGCCGATGCTTGTGACGCTTGACGGGATCGTGATGCTTGTAAGAGTTGTGCGACGGTAGAATGCACCGGAGCTGATGCCCGTTACAGGCTTTTCGTTATAATAATAGGGGATAACGATATTTGTGGCACTTGCCGTGCCGATACCGCTTACCGTGTAGGCGGTGCCGTCATCGGTTTCGGTATAGGAAAGTCCCTTGGTGTATTCCCAAGCGGCTCCGCAAGAAAGGCAGGTGTTATCGCTGCCATAGGTATGCGCTCCCGTGGCGGGAATGGCTTGTGCTTCGCTTTCTCCACAAGCACAGGTGCGGCTCTGCTGACCTGCATCGGCACAGGTAGCGGGCGTGGCGGTCGTCCACTCGCCCCACGCATGGGTGTGCTGGGGCTCATCACCTTCGTTGCCGCTATCGTCACAGGAAGCAAAGCATGCTGAACAGCACAAAAGCAGCAGGCAAAGAATAGGTATAAGCTTCTTTTTCATAATTTTCTCTCCTTTACAAGCCAAAAGTGCGTGCCTTGATCGAAGCCGCGCACCGAAACCGCACGGTGCGATTGTGTGATAATGCTATTATAGCGCAAAAGGAAGAAAATGTAAAGCAAAAATAAAATTTTAAAAAGTGCTTGACAAGGCGCGGCGGTTGTGATATACTCTGTAAAGGATTTTGCTTTACACCCGATGTGGAGGGAAGTCATGTTTGAAAAAAATCTTGCCATCTGCGATCTTTTCGACCGTTACGGCTCGGTGCTCAGCGACCGCCACCGCGAGGTGCTGGATCTTTATTACAATCAAGATCTCTCGCTTGCCGAGATCGCGGCCGAGGTGGGCATCTCCCGCCAGGGCGTGCGCGATTCGATCAAAAAGGCCGAGGAGGAGCTTTTCTTTCTCGAAAGCAGATTGCACCTCAACGAAACGGCAGAATCGGTAAGAAAAGCGGCCGAGCGCCTGCTCGCGCTTGAATCGGACGAAGCGGTGCATAGCGCCGCGCTTGCGCTTTGCCGTGCCGCAGGTGTCCTATAAATCGTGAAAGGGGCGGTATTTTATGTTCCAAAGTCTGACCGAAAAACTGAATAACGCCTTCAAATTTTTTCGCAACAAGGGTAAGCTGACCGAGGCAGACGTCAAGGCAGGTATGCGCGAGATCAAGCTGGCTTTACTTGAGGCGGACGTTAACTTTAAGGTCGTAA
>CAZDIN010000163.1:0-2343 GCA_964505515.1 uncultured Eubacteriales bacterium
TAGAGGCAGGTACCTGCGGATCGATCGGACCAAAGAAAGCCTTTTCAACGATCTCTTTCTTCGCGGCACCGTTTGCCACGAGAAGAATCTTCTTAGCCTGCATAATGGACATCATACCCATTGTGATCGCAGTTTTCGGCACTTCATCCTCATTAGCAAAAAAACGCGCATTTGCCTTTATGGTCGACTCATCAAGCACGACCTCATGGGTAGCGGCTGTAAAGCAGGTGTCAGGCTCGTTAAATCCAATGTGGCCGTCAAGTCCGATTCCCAAAAGCTGCAGATCAATACCGCCGAGCGCCTTGATATGAGCATCATACGCCTCGCCCTCTGCCTTCAGATCAGCTGCACAGCCATTAGGGACGAAGGTCTTGTTTTTGTCGATATTTACATGGTCGAACAGGTTGTCGTTCATGAAATAACGATAGCTCTGATCGTTTGTCACGTCAAGTCCGACATACTCATCAAGATTAACACTTGTTACGGTAGAAAAATCGATCTTTCCGTTCTTGTTATCCTCGATCAGCCTTTTATATGTGCCGACGGGAGATGAGCCGGTCGCAAGCCCCAAAACGCAGTTGGGCTTCATGATGATCTGCGCGGCGATGATGTCAGCCGCCTTGTTGCTGAGTTCTTCGTAGGTCTTGGTAACAATGTATTTCATTACGCATTTTCCTTTCTGATCACGACAGTAGACTGGGATTTGACAATAGAATTTGCCGGGTACACTCCTCTTAACGAGGTCAAGGGATAAACCGAAGTATTCTTGCCGATTACAGTGCCGGGATTGATAACACATCCGCAGCCAACGTCTGCTCCGTCAGCTAATATTCCGCCGATCTTGCGAAGACCGGTTTCAACATCTACGTCCGAGTGGATCACAACTGCTTTTCCGTCGGATTTCAGGTTAGAGCAGATAGAACCTGCGCCCATGTGTGCGCGGTTTCCAAGCACGGAGTCGCCAACATAATTGTAATGGGGTACCTGCACCCTGTCGAGCAGGATGCAATTCTTAAATTCACTCGAATTGCCCATGACGCAGTTGCTTCCCGTGATGACGTTTCCGCGAATGTAAGCACCGGGACGGATCTCAGTGCCGTGGCCGATGATGGCAGGCGCATCGATAGTCACATAATCAGCGATCTTTACATCCTTACCAATGAGCACACCCGGCTTCAATTCAGTAAAATCAGGCATTCCGCTCTCGATAAGCGAAGCAATAAGCTCCTTGATCTTTGGAAGCATCTGCCACGGATATTCGCATGAATCGAAGAGTTCCTTGAGGTACTCGACCTTACAATCATAAAGCTCTTTTGTCTTAACAAGCTTATCCAACGGTGTGACCTCCCTCTTTAATAACGTCGGCTATCATGCCCGCATATTTTTCGCAAAGCTCCATGCTCTCGCTTTCGATCATTATGCGGATAACAGGCTCGGTACCGCTCTGACGCAGGAGCGCCCTGCCGTTTCCGTCGATAAGTCCTTCAACCTTCTGAAGCTCTTCGAGGACCTTTTCATCCTTCAAAACAGCCTCCTTATCCTTCACGCGCAGGTTTACCATGTGCTGCGGATAAAGCATAAGCGGCTCAACCAATTTACCGAGCGACAGCTTACGGTCGCACATCTCCTCAGCAATCATGATAGCGGTCAGAATACCGTCGCCTGTGGTGGCATACTTCTTAATAATAATATGACCCGACTGCTCGCCGCCTAAACTGAAATTGTTATTCTGCATTGATTCATATACAAATCGGTCGCCGACCTTAGTCTGATCACATTCAATGCCGAGCTTCTTTAGGGATGCAAAAAATCCACTGTTCGACATAACGGTTGCAACAACCGTGTTGCCGTTGAGCATGCCCCTCGCCTTAAGCCTGTTCGCAAGGACATACATCATAGCGTCGCCGTCGACAATATTACCCGTTTCGTCGACTGCAATACAACGATCTGCGTCGCCGTCGAAAGCAAAACCTACGTCGAGCTTCTGCTCTTTTACAAGCGCACAAAGCTTTTCCATGTGGGTCGAGCCGCAGCCGTTGTTGACATTAAGTCCGTCAGGCTCAGCGCCGATGACATAGGTCTGGGCGCCAAGGGCATCGAAAACAGCCTTTGCGATCATCCACGACGCACCGTTTGCACAGTCAAGACCGATACGGAGCTTTTTGTATGAATTAGAGGCAACAGAAATAAGATAGCCAACATAGCGGTTTCTGCCTGAAACATGGTCAATTATTCTGCCGATGCTTTCACGCTGAGCCAAGGGGAGATCCCTGCCCTCCACACCTAATGCATACATATCTCCGTCGATATAAGCCTCGATAAGCGCGGTGGTTTGGTCGTCGA
>CAZDIN010000163.1:2353-2560 GCA_964505515.1 uncultured Eubacteriales bacterium
TCCGTTGTCATAGAACGGGTTGTGCGAAGCAGTGATCATTATACCGCAATCAAACTCATCCTGACGTGTGACATAGGATACGCTGGGCGTTGTCGTAACATGAAGCATATATGCATCGGCGCCCGAAGCGGTAATACCTGCGACGATGGAGTATTCAAGCATGTAGCTTGAACGGCGGGTGTCCTTTCCGATGTCGATACGCGGCTT
>CAZDIN010000164.1:0-2531 GCA_964505515.1 uncultured Eubacteriales bacterium
TTTAACTCTCATTGACGGCACCTCCCGTTTTACGGAAAATTTTAGCCTCCCTCTAATCAGGCGAGTTTGGGCGCAATTAACAAACCCTCGATAGCAGAGGTAGATACAGTATATCACAACGCTTGGCCGAGGTCAACCCCCAATTTTTAATTTTTTCAGGCGACCGCCTGCCTATCCGCAGCCGCAGGCTGTTTGTTCGCGTTTTGACGGTAGCGGTTGCTCAAGCCGTTTATCTCGCGGGCCAATCGCGGTCGTTATATAACCGGAGGCGGAACGCCCCCACAAGACCCTGCTTGATCACGCAAGGCATGCGCGCAGCCGCAGGCTGTTTGTTCGCGTTTTGACGGTAGCGGTTGCTCAAGCCGTTTATCTCGCGAGCCAATCGCGGCCGTTATATAACCGGAGGCGGAACGCCCCCCCACAACACCCTGCTTGATCACGAAAGGCATGCGCACAGCCGCAGGCTGTTTGTTCGCGTTTTAAGTAAAAGGACAGAGAACGCAAAGCGATCTCTGTCCTTTTTTAACAAGCGCTGCTTCCGTAACACAGAAGCATTTTATTATTTCGCGAAATCGACGGCGCGGCTCTCGCGGATGACGTTGACCTTGACCTGACCGGGATACTCCAGCTCGTTCTCGATCTTCTGCACGATCTCGCGTGCAGTGATTATCATCTGATCGTCGCTGATGATCTCCGGCTTGACCATGATGCGTACCTCGCGGCCAGCCTGAATGGCGAACGAACGCTCGACTCCGTCGAAGGAATTGGCGATTTCCTCCAGCTTTTCAAGACGGCGTACATAGTTCTCAAGATTCTCGCGGCGTGCTCCCGGACGGGCTGCGGATATTGCATCTGCAGCCTGCACCAAGCAGGCGATCACCGTTTTGGCCTCAACGTCGCCGTGGTGTGCATGGATGGCGTGAACGACAGCCTCGTTCTCCTTGCACTTCTTGGCGACCTCAACACCCAACTGAATGTGGGTTCCCTCATGCTCATGGTCGAGCGCCTTACCGATGTCGTGCAACAGGCCGGCTCTGCGCGCAAGCTGAACGTTCTCACCCAGCTCTGCCGCCATGAGTCCTGCGAGGTAGGCTACCTCCAGAGAATGCTTAAGCACGTTCTGTCCGTAGCTCGTCCTGTAATGCAGTCGTCCAAGCAGGGTTACCAGCTCGGGATTCAGGTTATGGATACCGACTTCAAGGACGGCATTCTCACCCTCCTGCTTAATGGTGCGGTCGACCTCCTTGCGAGCCTTCTCCACCATTTCCTCGATGCGAGCAGGGTGGATACGGCCGTCGGTTATCAGCCGCTCAAGCGCAAGGCGCGAAACCTCGCGTCTGATGGGGTCGAAACAGGAAAGGGTAATTGTTTCGGGCGTGTCGTCGATGATGAGGTCGACGCCTGTCATCTGCTCAAAGGTACGGATGTTACGTCCTTCGCGTCCGATGATACGTCCCTTCATCTCGTCACTCGGCAGGTCGACCACCGAGATGGTAGCCTCCGAAGAGTGATCGGCGGCACAGCGCTGGATCGCCTGAGAAATAACGCGTGCGGCGAGCTGCTCGGATTCCTCCTTAAGCTGCTGCTCGTAATTCTGGATGCGGATGGCCTTATCGTGTGTAAGGTCGTCCTCAAGAGATTTCAACAGGTAATCCTTCGCCTGTTGGATAGAAAAGCCTGAAATGCGTTCAAGGATGTCCAGCTGGCTCTTTTTAAGCTGATCGACCTCGGCGATCTTCTTCTCCGCCTCGGAAAGACGCTCTGAAAGCTGCTCCTCCTTTTTGGTGATGAGGTTGGAGCGGTGCTCCAAGCTCTCCTCCTTCTGCACAAGTCGGTTTTCCTGCTGTTTAATTTCCGAGCGACGCTCACGGATCTCCTTGTCCGCCTCGCTTCGCATGTTGTGGATCTCGTCCTTTGCTTCAAGGACGGCTTCTTTCTTTTTAGCTTCCGCAGTTTTGTAGGCATCGTTGAGAATACGCTTTGCTTCGGTTTCGGCAGAGCCAATGATGGCCTCGGCCTTTTTCTTGCGGTGTTGACCGCCGATAACGAATCCAATGACGAACGCTGCAACTGCTACTGCGACAGCAACGATTATCCAAATCAATTCATTTGGCACGAAACGTGCACCTCCTTTATAAAAAACGCATTGCTCGGGTTGCGTATATGACCCGGTATCTCCCCTCCGCCCGTCCGCTCGCCATGCCGACGCATGCGTCAGGTCGATACAACATCATGTTATATTTTATCTCATTGTCCACAAGATGTCAAGGTGGTTTGAATATTTTTGCAATAGGTATTGATATTATTTGCATTTTGTATTATTATTATATTTATCTTTTTAATTGTAAACGGAGGACCTCAAATGCACATGCGCTATTTAGACAGAACGGCTGCCGAACTCGATGCCGAATACGCGTCGGTCAAGCAAGCTTACGATACATACAAGGCGTTGGGATTGAACCTTGATATGTCCCGCGGCAAGCCCAGTAACGAGCAACTTGATTTCAGCATGAGCCTGCTCAACGCCGTCG
>CAZDIN010000165.1:0-2513 GCA_964505515.1 uncultured Eubacteriales bacterium
TCGCGTCAGTTTTTCTCCCATGAAAATCTTTTAATCCCCTTATCTGGAAACAGTGCTCCATACATATCGGCCTTCCTCCTCCATGCGGCGGATGCTCTCCACCACCTTCGGTTTATCTTCCTTATAGGTCACACCAAACCACTGATCCTCTGTAGGAAGCACTTTTACATCCGCAAGCCCTTCCTGAAGCATCTCATCCACGGCAAAGGGAAGGAAAAACTCGCCTTTTATCCAGTCCTTGTTCACGTCAAAGAAGCGAAGGAAAAGACGTCTCAATTCAGGGAACAAGGCGGTTGTAAACGCCCAGCAGTTCATGGAAACGGTTGCGCCTTCCGGCAGATCAATCCACTCATCGTTTTCGAAATACTGAGATCTATCTGCGTTACGCTGAATCTTTGTGCGTTCGGTGACTTTTGTGAGGTATCCGTTTTCGTCGGTCTCGCAAACACCGCGTGATACATGACCGTTTTCGGTCAATGTATTCTCAAGCACGAAGCCTGACATGCAGAATTGATGCTTAGCATCAGTCTTGCTTGCGTTTTTCATGAAATCTGCAAGCTTGCAAAAACTGTCACGTCCGTAGAAATCGTCAGCGTTGATTACGGCAAAATCGTCGTTTACCGCGCGTTCGGCGCATAGTACGGCATGACCTGTACCCCAAGGCTTAACACGTCCGTCGGGAACGCTTATGCCTGCAGGCAGGTCGTTAATATCCTGAAACACATAATCTACCCTAACGTGATCCTCAATTCGCTTGCCGATGGTTTCGCGGAATATATCAAGGTTTTCCTCTTTGATAATAAACACAACGTGGTCAAAGCCCGCCTTGAGTGCATCGTAGATAGAGTAATCAAGGATGAATTCTCCGTTGGGGCCGATAGGGTCGATCTGCTTAAGACCGCCGTAACGGCTGCCCATGCCTGCTGCTAAAATTACTAATGTCATAGTTGTTTCTCCGGTTGTAAGGTTAAGTACGGTCGGCGATCTCGGTCTTGATCTTTGCGAGGAATTCGTCCATGGTCATGGTCACAGTCTGATCGGTCTCGCGGTCACGAACCGAAACAAGTCCGTTTTCTGCCTCTTTAGCGCCGATTATCAGCATGTAGGGCACGCGGTTGACCTGACGCGCCTCGCGAACCTTGTATCCGATCTTCTCGTTGCGGTCGTCGAGCTCGCAACGGATCTTGTTCTCGCGAAGGGTGTTGTAGACCTTCTCAGCGAAGGTGTTGTCCATTCCGGGAAGGGTGAGCACCTTGACCTGAAGGGGAGAGAGCCATGTCGGGAATTTGCCCGAGAAATGTTCAGTGAGGATACCGATGAAGCGTTCAATAGAGCCGAAGCAGACGCGATGGATCATGATAGGACGCTGCTTTTGACCCTTTTCGTCAACATATTCAAGCCCGAAGTTGATAGGCATCTGGAAGTCGAGCTGAATGGTGCCGCACTGCCAAGTGCGTCCAAGTGAGTCTTCAAGGTGGAAGTCGATCTTAGGTCCGTAGAAGGCGCCGTCACCTTCGTTGAGAATATAGGGCAGGTTTAGCTTTTCAAGCGCAAGCTTCAAGCCGTTGGTCGCTGCCTCCCAGTCCTCATCGCTTCCCATGCTGTTCTCGGGACGGGTCGAAAGCTCGATGAAGTATTTGAACCCAAACTTAGTATAGACCTCGTTTATCATATGAACGACACCGACGATCTCATCGGTGATCTGATCGGGGCGCATGAAGATGTGGGCGTCGTCCTGAGTAAAGCAACGCACACGGAAGAGGCCGTGCAGCGCGCCCTTTAACTCGTGGCGGTGAACAAGACCGAGCTCACCAACGCGAAGCGGAAGCTCGCGGTAGCTGTGGGGCTTACTGCGGTAGACCATAACACCTCCGGGGCAGTTCATCGGCTTGACGCAGAAGGTCTCGTCGTCGATCTGGGTGGAGTACATGTTATCCTTGTAATGATCCCAGTGACCGCTTGTTTCCCAAAGTTTGCGGTTCATGATAAGGGGAGTGGAAACCTCGAGATAATTCTCTCTCGCATGGATGTCGCGCCAATAGTCGATCAGAGCGTTCTTCAACTGCATTCCGTTGGGCAGGAAGAAGGGGAAGCCGGGTGCTTCGTCGCAGAGCATGAAGAGCTCCATCTCGCGACCGATCCTACGGTGGTCGCGGCGCTCAGCCTCCTCGAGAAGCTTGAGATGCTCATCAAGCTCAGCCTGAGTCTTAAATGCAATTCCGTTGATACGGGTAAGCATCTTGTTGTTTTTGTCATTTTTCCAATATGCGCCCGACTGCTGAGTGATCTTGAACGCCTTGAGTGCCTTTGTGTAGCAAAGGTGGGGACCCACGCACATATCAATATAGTCGCCCTGCTGATAGAAGCTGATGACCGCATCCTCGTCGAGATCTCCGATGTGCTCGACCTTGTACTTTGCGCCACGCTCCTCCATCAGCTTGACTGCTTCCTCACGGGGAAGGATAAAGGGCTTGATGGGCAGATTTTCCTTAACTATCTTCTTCATCTCGGCT
>CAZDIN010000166.1:0-2486 GCA_964505515.1 uncultured Eubacteriales bacterium
GCGAGTGTCTGCTGTCTCTCTGCTCTTACTTCCATAGGAACCTGGTAAGTGGAACCACCTACACGGCGAGCCTTGACCTCAAGCTGCGGCTTGAGATTCTCAAGTGCTTCCTGGAATACTTCAAGAGCGTTCTGTCCTACCTTCTCTTCAACGATTCTGAATGCATCATAGACGATAGTCTGAGCAACACCCTTCTTGCCGTCATACATAACGTTGTTTATAAGCTTCGTTACGAGCTTAGAACCGTACATAGGATCCGGCAATACATCTCTTTTGGATATACGACCTCTTCTTGGCACTGTACTTCCCTCCTTCATCAAATTTAAAAAATGAAATCATAGGTACTCAAAAGCAATATTTCTTCTGTAGCGTGCGCCTTGTTAACATAAACATTAAAACGGATAACAGGAACAAGCCTAAAATTGCTTTATTATTTACCTTTTGCCGCTTATGCGGATTTTTGTCTGAGACGAGAATTACTTCTTCGGTCTCTTTGCGCCGTATTTGGAACGGCTCTGCTTACGGTTTGCAACACCCTGTGCGTCAAGCGTACCACGAATGATATGATAACGTACACCGGGGAGGTCACGTACTCTTCCGCCTCTGATAAGAACTACAGAGTGCTCCTGAAGGTTGTGTCCGATTCCGGGAATGTAGGTGGTTGCCTCAAGTCCGTTTGTAAGTCTTACTCTCGCGATCTTACGAAGAGCGGAGTTAGGCTTCTTAGGGCTGGTTGTCGATACCTTTGTGCAAACGCCTCTTTTCTGAGGTGCGGGTGTGTCGGTGGTCTTGTTTGCAAGTGTGTTGAGACCTACCTGAAGTACAGGAGCCTTTGACTTATAAGTCTTGTCCTGACGACCCTGTCTGACGAGCTGGTTAAAGGTTGGCATTCTTCCTGATTATCCTCCTTCTTTGAAAATTTAATGTTTATATTACAGACGCATAAGAGATAATGCGCATCTGCCTGTGTATGATGGCACAATTTACCCACTTGAGCAAATTGCACACATTTTTGGGCGCAAATCACCCTTGTCTGGTGCTTGCACACCATCTTATTATAGCATTGACACGAATTTTTGTCAAGTATCAATAAAAACAGCGAAAAATTTCTACGTTTTGCACAAAAAATATTTTTATGAAAATTATTTATTAGGCAAAAAACCCTTTTCAAAGCGTTTTAGAATCTTTGAAAAGGGTTTTTATCATATAAAATGTCGATATCAGACCGCTTGATTGCCGTCAGTGGAATCTGTTTCCCCACCTTCGGGATCTGTACCGTCTGTTTCGTCTGCCTTTGCAACATCAACGTTGTGGTAGCATCCCATACCTGTACCGGCGGGAATAAGCTTACCAATGATAACGTTTTCCTTGAGACCGAGCAGGTGGTCAACCTTACCGCGGATCGCGGCATCGGTGAGGACCTTTGTGGTCTCCTGGAAGGATGCAGCGGAGAGGAAGGACTCTGTCTGAAGAGATGCTTTTGTGATACCGAGAAGTACAGGAGCACCTGTTGCCTCGATGAGATTGTCCTCGCCGGCCTCAACTCTTGCCTTGACACGGTTGTTCTGATCCTCAAACTCGGTTACATCAACAAGCTCGCCCATAAGCATATCCGTATCACCGCTTTCGTCAATTCTGATCTTTCTGGTCATCTGACGTGCGATGATCTCAATGTGCTTATCGTTTACGTTACAGGACTGCGAACGGTAGACCTTCTGAGTTTCTTTGATGACATACTCGTATACGGCGTCAAGACCAAGGATACGCATGATATCTGCGGGAGCTTTGCTTCCCTCGGTAAGGGCGTCACCCTTATCAACGTGTGCACCGTCTGCGACTGCCAGTCTTGTACCGTAAGGAACATCGATCTTCTTGTAGTCTTGAGTCGAGTATTCACCAACCTGATCATCGGGACGGATAACGAGAGAAACCATACCGGGAACTTCACCTGGATGTACCTCAACAGTACCTGCATTTTCAGCCATGATAGCAGCCTTCTTGGGCTGTCTTGCTTCAAAGAGCTCCTCAACTCTGGGAAGACCCTGGGTAATATCGCTTCCTGCGACACCGCCGGAGTGGAATGTTCTCATCGTAAGCTGTGTACCGGGCTCACCGATGGACTGTGCGGCGATGATACCTACTGCCTCACCGATGTTGACGGGCTTGCCGGATGCAAGGTCTGCACCATAACAGTGAGCACAAATACCGTGCTTTGCGTGACACTGGATTACTGTTCTGATATATACCTTATCAATGCCTGCCTTTGTGATAGCGGCAGCCATCTCGTCAGTAATCATTACGTCGTCCTCTACAATGACCTCGCCGGTTTCAGGATGGATAACGGGTCCCATCGTGTATCTGCCAACGATTCTGTCGGAGAGAGGCTCAAGAACA
This sequence comes from uncultured Eubacteriales bacterium, assembly GCA_964505515.1. Taxonomy (GTDB): domain Bacteria; phylum Bacillota; class Clostridia; order Oscillospirales; family Acutalibacteraceae; genus RGIG2206. The sequence continues at coordinate 2,395 of CAZDIN010000166.1, forward strand.
TTCTTGTCATCCATGATGTCGTTGACCCATGCGCCCTTGGTCGTATCACACTTCTCTTCTCTGATGATAACCTCCTGAGCAACGTCGACGAG
>CAZDIN010000167.1:0-2410 GCA_964505515.1 uncultured Eubacteriales bacterium
GCGGTCTTTTCCATCTTTCTGGCGGCAGAAAGATGGTGCCCTGCGGCATGAGCAAAAATCGAACCGTTTGGTCTTACCTATTCTCTCATCTTTTTGGATAGGGCAAATCAGGCAGACCGAGAATATAATCGGCGGAAACGTTGAAAAATCGACATGGCCTTTAATATGCTCTACGGAGATTGTTGTACCGACTGTCCGTGTTTTTGCTTATTTATAAATTTAATAGTCTGGTTTGGAATTTTTCTTAACCACGGGACAGGTTTCAGACTATAATACAAATGCGCACGCTCTCATTGCTGCTACACATCCTGACTTCTCCGAAGGTGCGGAATGAAATTTACCGCATCTTCGGGGCAGAAAGGAAACTTCGAAAAGACCCTCTCACCCGACTGCGTCGGGAGCTCTCCCTAAGGGCGAGCCTTCTGTAAAATCGTCGAAAACCGCCGCAACAACACCCTTTTACAGACAGACACAGAAAAACAGCGGTGCCCCCTGAAGCAGAGGACACCGACGTTTTTTATAACAAATTCTTACTTATTATTCTGGCTGTTCTGATTGTTGCGGTTCTGGTCGTTACGGTTCTGGCTGTTCTGATTATTGCGGTTCTGCTGATTGTTACGGTTCTCCATCGTTTCTCACCACACTTTCATTGATGCGGTAATAGTATGACCTGAACCGTCGCCTGATATGCGGCAAAAACTTTTCTTAAATTTTACAAAATTTTCTCATACGCCATGCGTTCTCCCGCGACGGCATATGTCACCCTTCCGCGATATGTAAACCCGTTTTTTTCAAGCATTCTCTGCATCGAAAGGTTGTCCCTATGGGTGTCGCCTCGTATACCCTCGACCCCGTATTCACGGCAGCGCTGCTCGATAAAGGCGATCATCTCGCCGCCGATGCCGCGCCCCTTGAACTCCTCTGCAACAGCGACGCGGTGCAGGGCGGCGTATTCGCCCTCACATTCCCATTCGCCACCCGTCAGATCATCGTAGGCAGGCTCGCCCGAAAAATCGCAGACAAAGGTTGCCTCAAGCCGACCTTCGTCATCGACGACGACATAGCATATACCGTCCTCTACGTCGGCAAAGGCGGAATCGAAATCGGGGCCGCCGACCTGCCATTGATCGATGCCGTTGGCGGCGAAATAAGCCCGTGCGCTGTCATATAGCGCGGCAATGCCCTCTATATCCGAATATGTCGCTTCGCGAATGCGCACGCGGCTCACCTCCAACCCTTCACTATCGTATATTGTAAACGATTTTTCAGCGATTTTCAACCGATGGGCGCATAAAAAGTTGAAACCTTTTTGATCTTATGGTAAAATAGCCCTCAGGTCAACACAGAAAAGAGGCTTTATATGGCAATACTGAACATCGTGATGGTCGAGCCGCAGATCCCCCAGAACACAGGCAACGTCGCACGCACCTGCGCCGTCACAGGCGCGCGGCTGCATCTTGTCGGTCCGATGGGGTTCAGGATCGACGACCGCCAGCTCAAGCGTGCAGGGCTTGACTACTGGCACCTGCTCGATATCTCATATTATGACGACCTCGACGACTTTTTCGCAAAAAAGGAGGGCGCGTTTTACTATTTTTCATCCAAGGCGCCGCAGGCTCATTCACAGGTATGCTACCCCGACGGCTGCTACCTGTTTTTCGGCGCGGAGACCCACGGCCTGCCCGAAAAATTACTCCACGACAACCCCGAAAAATGCGTCCGCATCCCCATGATAGAGGGAGCGCGCTGTCTTAACCTGTCCAACTCGGTCGCCATCGGCGCATACGAGGTCTTGCGCCAGTGGGACTACCCGAAACTGCAAAATCAGGGCAAATTGACGGCATATGACTGGGAAAGCCATACCTAAACGATAAACTTTTAACAAAGTTTGTAAAAAGAGGATATTTTCTCTTGAAAAACGGGCAGAATTATACTAATATTATAGGTGGTTAAATTTGTTATTATCCGAAGGGTCAACCTGCGGAATCATGAAAGGATGTTACGACTATGTCTATGCTCAACAAAAAGACCGTTGACGATATCAACGTCAAGGGCAAGAGAGTTCTTGTTCGCTGCGACTTCAACGTCCCCCTCAAGAACGGAGTCATCACCGATGAAAACCGTATCAATGCGGCTCTGCCTACCATCAAGAAGCTGTTAGCTGACGGCGGCAAGGTCATTCTTTGTTCCCACCTCGGCAAGCCGAAGGGCGAGCCCAAGCCTGAGCTTTCGCTGGCACCGGTCGCAGAGCGTCTTGCTGAAAAGCTCGGCGTAAAGGTGACCTTTGCGGCTGACGACGAGGTCGTTGGTGCAAACGCACGCGCTGCGGTTGAAAATATGAATGACGGCGAGGTCGTTCTGCTTCAGAACACCCGTTACCGCGCAGAAGAAACCAAGAACGGCGAGGCTC
>CAZDIN010000168.1:0-2345 GCA_964505515.1 uncultured Eubacteriales bacterium
GTATACCGGCAGTCTGGAAGCCTTCCGCTTTGGCTATGACGTGGTGTATACCAACCTGCAGCCCGCCGGCGCCTACCGTGGCTACGGCGCTACCCAGGGTATTTTCGCCGTGGAGTCCGCCGTCAACGAGCTGGCGGAAACCTTGGGCATCGACCCCACTGCCATCCGTGACCGCAGCATGGTCCGTGAGGGCATGACCTTCGATGACGCTCTTGCTCAGGCTCAGCAGTTAGGTTACGCTGAGCGCGACCCGTCGGCCGACGTTGACGGAATCGACGCCTGCCGCAAGATCGCGATCCTGACCTCCCTCGCATTCGGAAAGCATGTCGACCCCGACCTTATCTACACCGAGGGCATCACCGGTATCACTCTCACCGATGTGGCATATGCTGAAAAATGGGGCGGTGTCATCAAGCTTATCGGCCGTGTGCGCCGTTTTGAAGACGGACGGGTCATGCCGACGGTATACCCTGCTTTTATTCCCGGCTACAGCCAGCTGTCATCGGTCGACGATGTTTTCAACGCTATAATGGTTCGCGGCGACGCTATCGGTGACGTAATGTTCTACGGCCGCGGAGCAGGTAAGCTGCCCACCGCAAGTGCTGTCGTGGCCGACGTTGTTGACTGCGTCAAGCATATCAAGGCGCGAAAGTATCTCTTCTGGGAGGAGAGCCTGCCCGGATACGTCAAGGATCATTCTTTGGCTGAGGGCGAAATGTTCCTGCGCGCCGAAACCGATGATTACAACGCTGCGCGTGCCTTTGTCGAGTCGAAATTCAAGGTCATCGACGAGTTGAGTGACCCGACGGGCAAGGAGCTTGCCCTTATCGTTTTGGGTATTGAGGGCGACGTCCGTAAGACCCTTGTTTCAAGTGAACTGCTCGATGTTAAATCGCTTATTCATGTAATGGAGTAAACGGTTGGACTCATATTCTGGAGGTTTAGTGAAATGTCTTTGATCGTACAAAAGTTTGGCGGAAGTTCGGTCGCCAACGCAGAGCGTGTAATGAACGTTGCCCGTATCATTACTGATACTTATAAGGCCGGCAACAGTGTCGTTGTGGCTGTGTCCGCGCAGGGCGACACCACCGACGACCTTATCGAAAAGGCAAAGGAGATCAATCCCAACGCCTCTAAGCGCGAGATGGATATGCTCCTTTCTGCAGGAGAGCAGATATCTATCTCCCTGCTTGCAATGGCGATCGAATCGCTTGGCTATCCCGTAGTTTCTCTTCTCGGATGGCAGGCAGGCGTTCATACCGATTCCAACTACGGCGTGGCAAAGATCAAATCGGTAGCATCCGAGCGTCTTACCGCCGAGCTGGCTAAGAAAAACATCGTCATCGTCGCAGGATTTCAGGGCATTAACAAGTACGAGGATATCACGACCCTCGGACGCGGCGGCTCCGATACAAGTGCCGTAGCGCTTGCCTGTGCTCTGAGAGCCGATAAATGCCAGATATATACTGACGTCGACGGCGTCTACACCGCCGATCCGCGTAAGGTGACAGGAACCAAGAGATTGGACGAGATCACCTATGACGAAATGTTAGAGCTTGCCACCCTCGGTGCGCAGGTCCTGCATAACCGCTCGGTCGAAATGGCAAAGAAATACGGCATCGAAATTGAGGTGCTCACCAGCCTTGAACGCAAGGCAGGAACGATAGTCAAGGAGAGGGTAAAAATGGAAAAAATGTTAGTTCGCGGCGTGGCAAAGGATACAAACGTTGCCCGTATATCTATCGTAGGTCTGCCGGACACTCCGGGAGTTGCATTCCGCCTGTTTGAGCGCCTTGCAAAGAAAAAGGTAAACATCGATATCATTCTGCAGTCGGTCGGCCGCGACGGTACGAAGGACATCACCTTTACCGTTGCCAAGGATCAGATGAACGATGCGATCGATGCGGTCAGCGAGCTGCATGAGGGCAGTGTTGCCTGCGACGAGAATGTTGCGAAGGTATCTATCGTCGGTGCAGGAATGGAGACTCATCCGGGCGTTGCATCGAAGATGTTCGAGGCTCTCTACGATTGCGGCATCAACATTCAGATGATCGCTACCAGCGAGATCAAGATATCTGTGCTTATCGACATCAAGGATGCTGATAAGGCGGTTCAGGCGGTCCACGACGCATTTATTAAGTAAAAACAAGAATTTAGTCGCAGTTGCAAAGCTCTACAACTGCGACTTTTTTTGAATGTAGGAGATAAGAATGAAGAAGTATGACCTTTTGGTTATCGGAGGCGGAGCATCGGGAATGATGGCGGCGATAGCAGCCAAGACCGAGGCACCGATGTTAGAGGTTGCGTTGCTTGAGGGGGGTCAGCGTGTCGGAAAGAAGCTGCTT
>CAZDIN010000169.1:0-2342 GCA_964505515.1 uncultured Eubacteriales bacterium
CCGCGTTACCTTATAATTGCCAACCTCAATATGATAAATACATATTGGGCAATACTTCTTCCGGCGCTCTCCGGAACACTGGGTCTGTTCCTTATGAGACAGTTTATAACTTCAAACATACCGGACACAGTTCTGGAAGCAGCCCGTATAGACGGAGCAGGAGAGTGGCGTATTTTCTGGCGTATAGTAATGCCTAACGTTAAACCTGCGTGGTTGACTTTGTCTATCTTCCAGTTCCAGTCGATGTGGCACTCCACCGGTACGGAATACATCTATGATGAGCCAATGAAGATGCTGCCCACAGCACTAAACCAGATAGTTTCCGGCGGTGTCGCGAGATCCGGCGCTGCATCAGCCGTGTCACTGGTCTTGATGCTTCCTCCGATAGTGCTGTTTATGTTCAGCCAGAATTCCATAATGGAAACGATGTCAACATCAGGCTTGAAGTAAATCAAACTATCAAACAATATGTACCGCCTACGGCGGTTTGAATGGAGGAAAAATTATGAGAAAGGCAGCAAGAATTATCGGCATCATGGCAATGATTGCCGTGCTGATAGTTTCAATAGCGGTACCTGTATCAGCAATCTCGTCTGCTCCGTACAAGGGTTACAACTACGACCCTTACGGAGACGCGACTTCGGCACCGCTTGGATATGTTCCAAATAAAACACTTGATTATTCTGACTTTGGCCTTGACGTGCCGCTTGCTAATCCGGAAGACTTCTTTGTTTTCAATGACGAAGAAGGCGTCCAGACACTTTGGATAGCCGACACCGATAACAATAGGATCGTCGTTCTTGACAGCAACTATCAGCTTGTTAAAATCATTACTGAGTTTGTTGCTGAGGACGGAACAACGAAGGCCCTTGTCGCTCCGCAAAGCGTGTTTGTCAAGTACAATGAAGACCTCAATATAAATGAGATCTTCGTCTGCACCGGCGGATCTGCTTTCGGTGAAAACGGCAAGCCCACCGGAGAGTGCTTTATTTACTCTGCTACACAAGAGGGTAATCTTGTAAAGACATTCAGCAACCCCACCGACGCAATAATTCAGCTCGACGAGTTTAGGCCGAGCGCGGTAGTTGTCGATGATTCGGGCTTTGTATATGTCCACGTCAGCAACTGTACGGAAGGTTTGGTTGTACTTAGATATTCAGATGGCTCGTTTATGACCTACTATGGTGCTAACAAGGTCGTTCTTACTTGGCAGACATCTATTCAGCAGACTTGGAAAAAGATATTCTCACGTGAGGCTTCATCAACGATGATCAGCCTTACCCCGACCGAAATGTCCGGTATTTTCATCGACAATGAGGACTTTATCTATACGACTACTTCAACTATTGATATGGATGCAGACCTGCGTGTTAGAAAACTAAACGGACTCGGTGAGAACATTCTTCAGGGCGACACAAACGCACTTGTAGAGGTGGTTTTCGGTGAACGTGAGCAGTTAAGTTCAACCACTGACACCAGAATGAGTGACATATATGTCGATGACAACGGGATTATGGCAGCGCTTGATGCTGAGTTGGGCAGAGTGTACCTCTATGATCAAACTTGTACGTTGCTGACGGTTTTTGGATTTAAGACCGACGGTTCAGGTAACACTCAAAACGGTGCCACGTTTGAGCCGTATGCAATTGACAAGATGGGCGAGGATTACTTGGTGCTTGACCGCAAAGTCGGCACTATCGTGTCATACAGCCCGACCTATTATATAAAGATGCTTGAAGAAGCGAACGATTATTATATAAATGGTTGGTACATTGAGGGCGAGGAGTATTGGCGCGAGGTTATCAAGTATGACGCAAACTTTGCTCGCGGATATGCAGCGATAGGTAAATCACTGCTTGAACAGGAAAAGTACGAGGAAGCACTTGAATGGCTTGAAAAAGGTCAGGACAGAACATCTTACTCAAAGGCATACACAGAGTACAGACGCGAGTATCTGAGAGCAAACTACATTTGGCTTGTACCTTTGGCGGTAGTAGTTGTAGTTGCGTTTGTACTGCTGATAAAATTGATTCAGAAACTTCTCGGTGTAAAGACCAGGAAGAACAAGATGAACTTTAATTAAGGAGGGGGATTCTAATGGGTTCTATTGCTAACATAATTAAGTACGGCAAAAAATGCAAGGATGAAGTCAGCCTCAAGGATCTCTCTCTTGCAAAGTGGGATTGGAAGAAGATAATCTGGCCGTTCCGCACACTGTTTCATCCTGTGCAGGCTTTTTCAGAGATCAAGTATGAAAAGCGCGGCTCGATATTCATTTCGATAGTTATCTTGGCACTGTGGTTCTTGAGCAGTATCTTCTCATATCTGGAAACAGGCTTCAT
>CAZDIN010000170.1:0-2311 GCA_964505515.1 uncultured Eubacteriales bacterium
TATCGGCGTTGTAGGCCTCGCGACGCTGGTCGTTGGGCAGGTCATGGACGATAAGGCCGACCGACAGACCAAGGAAGCGGTAGACCTTGCCCATCCATTCGCTGTCGCGGCGTGCAAGGTAATCGTTGACGGTAACGATGTGAACGCCCTTGCCTGCCAAGGCATTCAGGTAGGCGGGCAGCGTAGCCACAAGGGTCTTGCCCTCACCTGTGCGCATCTCGCTGATGCGGCCTTGGTGCAGTATTATACCGCCTATGATCTGCACAGGGAAGTGCTTCATGCCGAGAACGCGCCATGCCGCCTCGCGACAAACAGCGAAGGCCTCAGGCAACAGGCTGTCGAGCGATTCGCCCCCTGCGTAACGCTCCTTGAACTCCTCGGTCTTGTCCCTCAGCTCATCGTCGGAGAGCTGAGCCATCTTATCCTCTAAGAATAAAACGCTGTCCAGAATAGGCTGAATACGCTTTAATTCCTTTTTGCTGTAGTTTTTAGCCAACAGTTTAATAAGATTCATATCTGAAACCTTTTGCCTTTCTATAGATGTATATATTAACTTCTATTGTATCATACAAATGCGTAAAAGAAAAGGGATTTTTGTAAACAGAATGTTACAGGGCTTCTCCGTTCCATACGCCCAGCTGCATCATCTTGTCCCTGAGTGAAAGAAGATCCTCGAACGCCGCGGTCTTTTGGGAGGGATTGCGAAGCAGTGCCGCAGGATGAAAGGTACCCATCATCCAGAAGTTGCCCTTTTTGACCCATAGGCCGTGCTGACGTGTGACCTTGAAATCCTCAGAGATCATGCGCGATGCAGAGATCCTGCCAAGACAAACGATTATCTCCGGATCAAGCAGGCGCGTCTGTCTGCGCAAATAGCCCATGCAAGCGTCCATCTCCTCGGGCAAGGGGTCGCGGTTGCGGGGCGGTCTGCATTTTATGATGTTTGCGATGTAGATCTTGCTCCTGTCAAGTCCTATGGCTGCGAGATACCTGTCAAGCAGCTGTCCTGCAGGACCCACGAACGGCTCGCCCTGCAGGTCCTCTTTTTCGCCGGGTCCCTCGCCTACAAAAAGCACCTTTGAGCCTCTGTCTCCGACGCCGAAAACAACGTTGGTGCGCGTCTCGGCAAGGGAGCACCCCTCGCAGTTTGCACATTCATTTTGCAAAGAGTCCCAATTTTCATTCACGGTATGTCACTCCTTTCAAAAGACACTCACATTCTGTTTCTTATTTTAGCAAAGATTTGTCCGCAATTCAACAGTTCACTGCAATTTGCACTTGAAAAGAAGGAACGGATGGAGTACAATGAAGGTACAGATAGGAAAGGAAGTATTTGTTATGGCAAAAACTGTTTTGGTAGAAACCTCTGCACGCCACATCCATGTGTCGCAGGAGCATTTGGAGATCCTCTTTGGTAAGGGCTATGAGCTGACCGTAAAGAAGATGCTTTCTCAGCCCGGCCAGTATGCCGCCGCCGAGCGTGTGACGGTCGTCGGACCTAAAAAGGAGCTGGCAAACGTGTCTATCCTCGGACCCGTCCGTAAGGAAACTCAGGTTGAGCTGTCCCTGACCGATGCCCGTTCTATCGGCGTAAGCGCACCCGTTCGCGAATCGGGCGACGTCGCAGGAAGCGGCGCTTGCAAGCTTGTCGGCCCCTGCGGAGAGGTCGAGCTGGCTCAGGGCGTGATCGCCGCAAAGCGTCATATCCATATGACCACCAAGGACGCGGCTGAATACGGACTTAAGGATTGCCAGATCGTCAGCGTTAAGATCGATTCCGACGGACGCTCGCTTGTGTTTGGTGACGTGGTTGTCCGCGTGAATGACAGCTATGCACTCGCTATGCACATCGACACCGACGAGTCCAACGCCGCAGGCTGCACCCCCGGCATGCTGGGCGAGATCATCGACTAACATCAAAAAAGCGAACCGACCGAGGTGTGATGCCTCGGTCGGTTTTTTTCGTGTCGGAATTATTTTGAAAGAAGAAGCGTGCATAGGGCTTCACAGCCCTCGTAGATATCGCGGTAGGTGACGTCGAAATGCCCGCTGTACCAAGGGTCAGCAACGTCACCGCCGCGCGAGGTCAGGTCCATCAGCTTGCGGCATTTTCCGTCGGGGTCGCCGCCGAAGATGCGCGCCATGTTGCGCATATTGTTCTCGTCCATGCCGATGATGAGGTCGTACCGGTCGTAGTCATCCCTTTGCAGCTTGACGGCGCGCTTGCCCTCGCAGGAAAGCCCGTGACGCGCCAGCTCCGCTTTTGCAGGGGGATAGACAGGGTTGCCGATGCCATTCCATATCTCCTCAC
>CAZDIN010000171.1:0-2303 GCA_964505515.1 uncultured Eubacteriales bacterium
AGAGAGCATTTAGTAGATTTTTAATTTGTAGTAATTGAGTTGCAAATTAACAGAAAATCAGGTTTTTCGCCCATTTCTTTTTTCGGACACGAAAGACAAAAACCCAAGTCCAAAAAGGACTTGGGTTTTTTCATACATTGCGAAAACAATGGCATATCATCACGCTTTAGCGTGTATCAAACCTTTGGCAATGATGATATACAACGGCAAGCCGTTGGTTTTATTTATCAGTATCAATAATTGGCTCTGCCGATGGTTTCGCCTGCAACCAAGGCGTCAAGGCAATCATACAGGTCCTGAACGCGACCTGCCGCGACCAGAGCGTCGCCTTCACCGTTGAGGGTGTACAGGTAACGGCGCGTCGAATATCGATAGAGTGCTATCTCGTCGTCGGTGCGGCTTTCCTTGATATACTTGATCTTGAATGAGATGTAGGGCGTATTGGTGGGACTCTCGCTTGTGGTATACTCCTCAGCGGCGAGGTTCAGGATACGTCCGTAGTAGTAGCAAAGCTCGTCACTGCTGATGTTGAGGTTCTCATAATCCTTTACCTGAACCTCGAAATCAAGTCCGTCGTCATCATTCTCACGGATGAGGTTGAAGGTCACCGATTTCTCCTCGGTCTCAACCGTTATCTGCGAAACGTTTGCGATATACTCAAGGAAGAGGGAGTCGAAATAAACATCCTTGTTGATATAGGATATCCATTCGTTGCCTGTAGCAGTGACCCTGTAAATGATATCGCGTCCGTCAACAACGCAGGGATAATATCCGTCCCTTTCGGCGCCGAAGGTCAGCTTGGCGTGATATGTGCCGATATTTATCTCGATAACAGAGAACGGGTCGTTAATTCCGTACTCCGCAAGGTCCTTATCGGTGTACCCAAGGACGTAAGCGCCGTCGGCATAAGCACTGCCCTCTGCAACAGAAATGTAGTTGTAGATGTTGTCCTCGTTGCCTGCGCGGAAGGATGGCTCGGTAACGACGAACATGATCGCACTTAACTCTTCGGGTGCGGTCTCAATAACCATTCTGCTGCGGCAGGAGCCGGTCAGAACGATGGTGTCAATGTAATTGAGCGTGCCGTCGACGAAGTAATCCTCTGTGCCGCTGTTTTCTTCAATGGAATCGGTCAGAACAGGATCGATAAGATCGGTGACCGATGTGTTGAACTCATAGCTTCCGTTGTTGAAATTGCTGTCGTTAACAATGTAGACACTATCATCGCCGGTGACAGAAACGTAACGGCCTGCACCGTCGGGCGAATAGCAGCCGAGCAGCACGGTGTAGGAATCCTCTTCGTCATTTCCGGTGACAGTGAAGGCGGCATAAGGGCGGTCAAACCCATAGACGTTCGCTTCTTCGCCCTCCTCAGCTTCGGTGCCGTAGGGCAGCTCGGCGAGTCGGTTTACATAATCATCTGCCAAAAGTGCGTCCTCTGCTGCGGCGAGCTGCTTTTGTGCAGTGATCTCGATGGCTCCGTTAACCAAGGATTCGGCACCGACTAAGTTGTAATCCTCATATCCTTCGACCAGCCAATCAAGCGAGACGCTTTCAGACTCGTCGACCTCGTCGATTTTGGTCAGGTCAGGGTAAATGCGCATCGAGCCGTTGGCGTTATAAAGGGTCATGTCGGCGACGTTGTACTGAGTCAGCGCGACCACCGTGTAGGTGGTCGTTGAGCTTGTGGAGGTTGTGTCGCCGGTATCGGCTTCAGGAAGCAGGAATACCGTCAGCGCAACCGCCGCCGCAACGACAACGGCAATTGCTGAGAAGATGATTCCTCGCACAGCCGGCTTGAAGCGCGGCGCCTTTTTCTTTTTCTCATTCTCAACAGGAGCAGAGAATACGGTCGAGCCTTCAAACAGGCTTTCGTCATATTCGACCTTCTTATTAGACGGAGTATCCGTTGCGCTCTCGTCGGCGACGTCTTGATGCATCACGTCGCGGTTTTCTTCAGGCAGATTGCTCATGAGCGCCTCCTGCGAACAGCGACCACGATGCCGCAAACGAGCAGCGCGATCGGAATTATTGCGACGAATATAACGGTCATAGCGGTGACCGAGGCATCGGACGGCAGGGTTTCGAACTGGTCAGAGCTGAATTTGCGTGAGTCAAACGAAACGCCTATAGAGGACTTTCCAACGATGGAGTCAAATGTGTTCATAATGGCGTAAAGGTTGCCTACCTTTGCGGAAATGGTTCCGATGTCGATGAAGTTCATCGAGCTGCAGACGACGACATAAGAGCGGTTGACATTGGTAAGGTCGTCGATAATAGCAGGGGTCACCTTGCAAAGTCCG
>CAZDIN010000172.1:0-2285 GCA_964505515.1 uncultured Eubacteriales bacterium
ACTGCTGATGACGTCGATGATATTCTTGCAAAATACGCAGACAAATAATCCCTTTCACATAACAAAAGTAAAGGAAAATGCCACAATGAAAATCAGCGCAATGAAAGAATTGCTTAATGCCGAGGTTCTTTGCTGTGAGGAGAATTTAGGCCGTCACGTCTATTCCGCCTGCGGTTGTGACTTGATGAGCGATGTTCTCGCCTATGTAAAGGATCAGGCAGTTCTGCTTACGGGACTTGTTAATCCGCAGGTTATCCGTACTGCTGAAATGATGGATATGATTTGTATTGTTTTTGTTCGCTCTAAAACTCCTACCGAGGAGATGCTTGCCCTCGCTAAGGAAAACGGCATAGTGATTATGCGCACCAATAAAAGACTTTACGAGGCCTGCGGTCTGCTTTATTCCAACGGTCTTGTAGGAAACAAGGTAAAACAGTGAGCGAGGAACTAATCTTCCGTTTTGATGTCGACGGTGACGATTTTACATCGGCTGGTCAGGCATCGGTACAAATCAAGAAAAATCTCAGGCAGTTAGGTATTTCTCCCGAAATAATAAGGCGTGTGTCCATCGCTATGTATGAGGGTGAGATAAATATGGTTATTCACGCAGGCGGCGGTAACGCCGAGGTTCGCGTGAGTGAATCATATATTGATATTATTTTGCAGGATAACGGCCCAGGTATCAAGAACATTGAACAGGCTATGCAGGAAGGCTTCTCCACCGCACCCGATACCATCCGTTCACTCGGCTTCGGTGCAGGAATGGGACTTCCGAATATGAAGCGCTACAGCGACTCTATGGATATTAAGTCTACGGTCGGTGTCGGTACAACAATTACCATGCGCGTTAACATTATGTAGGTGGTACTATGAGCAAATACCAGCATTCGGTCCAGCTTGACCGTAAAAAATGCACGGGTTGCACTACCTGCCTGCGTCATTGCCCTACAGAGGCAATACGCATTCGCGATAATCACGCAGTCATAAATCAGGACAGATGTATTGATTGCGGTGAATGTATAAGGGTTTGTCAACACAAGGCAAAAAAAGCGATATGCAGTGAGCTTGACAGTATGAAACGCTTCAAGTGGAAGATAGCACTGCCGGCGCCTACCCTTTACGGACAGTTTGAAAATCTTGACGATGTTGACATTGTGTTAAACGGACTTTTAAGGATTGGCTTTGACGATGTATTTGAGGTCGCAAAGGCCGCAGAGCTCGTTTCCGCCTATACCCGTCTGTATCTCAAGACCGACGGTGTCAAGAAGCCGGCTATCAGCTCGGCATGTCCCGTAATAGTAAGGCTTATCGGTCTGCGCTTTCCGTCACTTAATGATAACATAATTCATATGCTGCCTCCTATGGAGGTTGCCGCCCGTCTCGCAAGAGAGCGTGCACTAAAGGCTCACCCCGAGCTAAAGCCCGAGGATATCGGCGTCTGCTTTATTTCGCCCTGTCCTGCCAAGGTCAGTTATGTAAAGAACGGCTTTGCAGGATACGACAGTCAGATTGATGAGGTTGTTTCAATCAGCGATATATATTTTCTGCTGATAAGTGAAATGGAGCACGCGGATAGTATTGAATCACTTTCCGAATCGGGAATGGTTGGACTCGGCTGGGCAAGAACAGGCGGAGAAGCAAGCTCTATATTTAACGACAGCTATCTTGCTGCCGACGGTATAGAAAACTGCATTCGTGTGCTTGACCAGCTTGAAACGGGAAGTGTGCCTCCGCTCGAGTTTATCGAGCTTAACGCTTGTACCGGCGGCTGTGTCGGCGGTGTGCTTACGATGCAAAACCCATTTATCGCAAAGGCAAGACTGCAACACCTTCGTCGGTATCTACCGGTTTCGCAGAACTTCCTTAGTCCTGAGGAATCGAAATATATACCTGATGGCTATTTGTTTAATGAATTGCCCGAATATCAGCCTATATCAAGACTGAGTGCCAGTATGGCAGAGTCTATGAGAATGATGGCGGATATTCAAAAACTCCGAGCATCACTGCCCGGAATAGATTGTGGCTCATGCGGCGCGCCCACCTGTAGGGCGTTCGCAGAAGATATTGTTAAGGGCAACGCAGATATAGATGATTGTCTGATTGCCCACTCAGATGCTTACAAAAGAGGGAAGGGAAAACGCTGATGACGGTTCAAAATCTCGCAACACTAAATGGATTTACCGCCCTTAATCTGTCCGACCCCGACCGTGAAATCACGGGTGCCTATGCAGGCGACCTGCTGAGTTGGGTTATGGGAAGAGCAAAAGAGGGCGATGCGTGGATTA
>CAZDIN010000173.1:0-369 GCA_964505515.1 uncultured Eubacteriales bacterium
CGAGCAGCATTAAGCGGTTTTATCTGTGCGCCGCAGTAAATCTGCACATTCGCATACCCGTGTGCATGAGCGCCGTTTGAATTTTAGTTTATTTTGAAAGAGGTGTCGAGCTTGTACCAAGCATTGTATCGCAAGTACCGTCCAAGGAATTTTTCCGACGTCTGCGGTCAGCCTCACGTTGTCAGAACACTGAAAAATCAGATCGCCGAGGGCAAACTGAGCCATGCTTATCTCTTCACCGGTTCACGCGGAACGGGTAAGACGAGCTGTGCCAAGATACTCGCCAAGGCGGTCAACTGCCTGCACTCTGTACAGGGCGACCCCTGCAACGAATGTGACATCTGCCGCGGCATCGATGACGAAAGCATC
>CAZDIN010000173.1:379-2232 GCA_964505515.1 uncultured Eubacteriales bacterium
ATCCGCGAGCTGAGGGACAACAGTGCCTTCGCCCCCGTTTCTGCAAAGTACCGCGTCTATATTATCGACGAGGTGCACATGCTGTCGGGCGCGGCCTTCAACGCCCTGCTCAAGACCCTTGAGGAGCCGCCTGTGCATATTTTGTTCATCCTCGCCACCACCGAGGTGCATAAGCTTCCTGCGACCATCCTCTCGCGTTGTCAGCGGTTTGATTTCCGCCGCATATCCCCTGAGGATATCGCCGACCGCCTGCAGTATGTCGCCGAGCAGGAGGGGTTCTCGCTTGACAGGGATGCCGCCCTGCTGATAGCGAGGCTGTCGGACGGCGCGATGCGCGATGCTCTCGGACTGCTTGATGTATGCAGCACCGCCTCGCAGGACATTAAGGAGCAGACCGTCCTCGACTGCGCGGGGCTTTCGGGAAGGCAGTACCTTTGCGACCTGCTGCGCTCATGTGTCAAGGCGGACACCTCAGCCGCTCTCGGCACAATTGCCGACCTGTACGACAAGTCCAAGGACTTTGGCCGTCTTTGCAGCGAGCTGGTCGAATATCTGCGCGACATAATGCTTATAAAGACCCTGCGCAAGCCTGAAAATTTGCTTAAATGCTCGGCAACCGAGCTTGAGGATATGAAATGCATCGCCGACGAGATGACCCTCGAAGCCGTGTTGCACGCCATCGACGTCTTTGAAAGCGCAAACGAAAAAATGCGTATGGGTGCGGCTCGCCGCACCGCCGTCGAAACGGCTGTGATAAAGCTTTGCCGTCCCTCGCTCGACAGCTCGGTCGACGCCCTTGTGCGCCGCCTTTCAGCCTTAGAGGTATCGGGGGTTGCACTTGCGCCTGCACCTGTAGAGCAGACGACTGCCGCACCCGTTGTTCGACCCATTGATGACACGACTCAGGACGAGCCTCTGCCCGAGCCACCCCCTGCAGAGCAGACGATCGAGCCGTCACCGTCCGATGCGGCTTCCGCCGAGAAGCCTGCTCCTGCACCTAAGCAGCAGGCCGCTGCCGCAGGTGAGCGGCTTACCCAATGGAACGAGGTGCTCAGCGCACTCGGTCGGTTTGACCCCCTCATGAAAGCCGTCCTCGGCGGCTCCAACGCTTACATCGGCGGAGAGGAAAACGAATTCCTCCTCATCGAGATAACCAACGAAAGCTTCCGCGACATGTTCAACAACGACGCCCGTCACCGCGCGAACCTGAAAAAAGCCATCGCGTCGGTCACCGGTCGCAATTATAAGATCGGTCCCTACAATCCGCAAAAGGTACTAAAGGCGCCCACCGATGACCCTCTCGACAAATTAGAGGAGTCTCTCAGGCGCAACGGATTGGAATAGCCCACTACTTTGAAAGGATGAAGATTCAATGAAAGCAAGATTACCGCAAGGCTACGGCGGCTCAGCCAATAATATGCAGGCTGTCCTCAAGCAAGCCCAGAAGATGCAGGAGGACATGGCGACCGTTCAGCAGGAGCTTGAACAGCGCGAATATTCGGCAAGCGCAGGCGGCTCTATGGTAGAGGCCACCGTCAACGGCAAGCACGAGGTCCTTCGCGTTAAGATCGATCCTGAAGCGGTCGATCCTGACGACGTCGAAATGCTGGAAGACCTTGTTACCGCCGCTGTCAACGAGGCGTTGCGCGCCGCTGCCGCCGACAGCGAGACCGAAATGGGCAAGATCACCGGCGGAATGAATCTTCCGGGGATGTTTTAATGGGATACAATATTCCGCCGCTCGCCCGACTTGCAGAGAATTTTGAACGCATACCCGGTGTGGGACGAAAATCTGCACAGCGCATGGCGTTTTATGTGCTGGGTCTGTCGGAGGATGCGGCAAAGGATTTCGC
>CAZDIN010000174.1:0-2230 GCA_964505515.1 uncultured Eubacteriales bacterium
CCGCCGCAATTTCCGCAGAAGCTGTTGCCGGCACCTTTAGCAAAACCACATTTGACACAGATAGCCGCATTGGGATCGATTTCGTTTCCGCAGTTCTTACAAAACATAATGATTCTCCTTTATTAAGATTTATAATGTCATTTTAACATGATTCGACCTTTTTGTAAAGCGCGCAAGAAGGATTTTTTAATCAACAAACTCGATTCCGTTTTCAATGCTCATTGACTTGATGCGCGCAAGCGATTCCACACGCACGCCCATGCCTGTGATAAGGTCATGACCGTCCTGAAACGCCTTCTCTATCACGATGCCTGCGCCGACTACCTCGGCACCTGCGTCGCGAATCAGCTTGATAAGTCCAGTCAAGGCGCTTCCGCGAGCAAGGAAGTCATCAATGATAAGCACCTTCTCCCCTGCATGCAGGAAGTCCTTTGACACGATGACGGTGTTGATGTTCTTATGGGTAAAGGATTCGACCTGCGCGGTGTATACATCACCCGAAATGTTGATGCTGCGGCTCTTTTTCGCAAAGACGACAGGGACGTTGAAATACTGCGCCGTCAAGCAGGCGATGCCTATGCCCGATGCTTCAATGGTGAGTATCTTATCCACCTTGCAGTCGGCAAAACGGCGTTGAAACTCCTTGCCCACCTCGCACATGAAGCCAACGTCGATCTGATGATTAACAAAGCTGTCTACCTTGAGGACGTTGCCCTCAAAAACCTTCCCGTCCTTACGGATCTTATCCTTTAATGCCTGCATATCAACATTTTCCTTTCGCATGTCGAAACCGACTGTTATATGTCAATATGATAGCATTTCTGCTGTTTTGTGTCAAGGGGGATCACAGGTCAACGCGGTCAAAATGATATATCGAACGCTTCAGCGCTGCATAGGTTGAAACGGCATAGACGCCAAGTCCTAAAAGAAGCGTTACCGAGCGAAGCCATATCCCTTCACCTCCGACCTGACCGACAACGCTCATTGACGGTAGATGGGGCAGCGTTTCGCACAGGCCTACTGTTATAAACGCGGCTATGCTGAATAGGATAAGAGGTTTGCCGATCTTATATCCCGTTTTGAAAAAGCCTGTAAGAAATATTGTGTTGAAGAGTGCAAAAACGATCGACACCCATGCAAGCGTTATAAGGTTTGCCGGCATTAAGACGGTTGAAGCGTATGGCTCATTGGCTCTGAGCAAGTAACGCAGAGCCGTAAACACCGACATTGCCGCAAAGCCTATACCCTGAACCACTATGCAAAACGTGAATTTTGCACGAACTACGTCGGATTTTTTTACAGGCAGCAGGGCGGTATAAAGTATGTCGTTGCTCTCCCTGCTATACTGAAAGGAGTAAAACAGTCCAAGACAGATAAAATATCCTCCGACAAGTATGGGATAGTTCGGTAGCATGAACATTACGGAAAATGCCAAAAACACATAGGTGAGCTTCATTGATGAAAAGCACATTTCCTTTTTCAGCAGCTTGATCATAACGCTGTCCCTCTTTCCAAATGCACCATTATCTGTTCAAGGTCGGGGTGGCTTATTTGCGACGGATTAAACGTGTTTTCATTTGATGCTCGTATAAGTGCAGTTGTACCGTTTTTATCACGGCAGGTGCCGAGCACGCATGATCTTTGAGCCTGTGTGAGTTCTTCGGTCATCCTTGCAAGCCTATAGTTCTGAGTAAAATCCTGCAAGCCCTCCTCAGCGACCACCTTTCCGCCGCGCAGATATACAATGCGGTCGGCGCATTTTTCGAGGTCGGAGGTTATGTGAGTAGAAAAGAGTATCGTCACGCCGCCTTGTGCAAGTTCGGTCAGTGCTTCAAGCAGGTCCTCGCGCGACACGGGGTCAAGTCCGCTCGTCGGCTCATCAAGCAGTAAAAACTCTGCGCTGTGGGACAATGCAAGGGTCAGGTTGAACTTGACCTGCATGCCTGAGGAGAGCTCCGACGGGCACTTATTCCCGTCCAACGAGAATCTTTCAAGGCAGTCGCGGTAGACGTCCCAATCCCACGTTTTATAAAACGGCGCTGTTGCCGATGCTATCTCTCTCAGCTTCTTGCGCGAATACCATGCGACCCCTCCGCTTGCATAGCCAATGCGCTGTTTAATTTCGAACTCGCGCTCAGCCATGCTTTCGCCGAAAAATTCGATCTCGCCGCCGTCGGCGTGAACGAGGTTCATCATTGCCTTCATCGTCGTGCTTTTGCCTGCCCCGTTG
>CAZDIN010000175.1:0-2226 GCA_964505515.1 uncultured Eubacteriales bacterium
CACTTTTCCAAAGCCCAAACAGGTCATCAACGCGGTTAACGCCGCGTTGACAACATATTCCGCAAACCCCGGTCGCAGCGGTCACAAGATGTCACAAAAGGCCGGTATTGCCGTTTATAACGCCCGAAAAAAGCTTGCGGATCTTTTTAATACGGCGCATGAGGAAAGAGTGATCTTTACGCCTAACTGCACCGCTTCTATCAACTTAGCCCTCAAGGGCATGCTTCAGGAGGGTGACAGAGTGCTTGTTTCCTCATTTGAGCACAACGCCGTTATGCGTCCTTTGAACAAGCTGATGGAAAAGGGAGTTAAGACTGATGTGTTTGAGGTGGTGATAGGTGACCCCGACGCTACCTTCAGAGCTTTTCTCGGCGGATTGACGCCCAAGACGCGCATGGTAGTCTGCTCCCATGCGTCAAACGTTATCGGAAACATTTTGCCTATTGACCGCATCGGTGCGGTCTGCCGCGAGGAAGGCATACTGTTTACGGTCGATGCGGCACAAACTGCGGGCGTTCTTAGCATTGACCTTGAAAAAACGCCTATAGATTTCCTTTGTATAGCCGCACACAAGGGGCTGTACGCACCTATGGGTACGGGGGTGCTGATAGTCGGCGACGACATGCCTGACACCATCATTGAGGGCGGCACGGGAACAGATTCAATAAACCCCGTTCAGCCTGAGCTTCCACCCGAAAGGTACGAAAGCGGTACTGTAAATCTACCTGGCATCGCGGGCATTTCTGCCGGCGTAGATTTTGTCAACTCAAAGGGAATTAAGACTATCCGAAAACATGAGACCGACCTTATCCGCCGCATATACAAAGGGCTTAACAGCATAAGCTCGGTGAGGCTTTACACCGATGTGCCTGATGAAAACTTTGCACCTGTGCTTTCCTTTAACATCGGCGGTATAAGCAGCGTTGAGGTCGCCTCTAAGCTCGATGAGTTCGGTATTGCAGTGCGTGCAGGGCTTCACTGTGCGCCCAACGCTCACAGAAGATTGGGCACGATAAATCAGGGCACTGTGAGGGTCTGTCCCTCCGCATTTTCAACCGTCACAGAGGCAGATCAGCTTCTTAACGCCGTTGAGAGCCTCTCAAAACGCCTGAAGCCTTCTGTTTTCTAAGAAATTTATCTTTTTTCTCTTGCAAAATTAAAAATTTGTGTTACAATGTTCTGCGATAGTGATAATGCGTTGATGAAGAAAAGTAATCCTGCCTATCCTTTCGCAGAGAGGGTGCGACTTGGCTGTGATCGCCCCGTCAGGATGTCGGATGAAGTTCCCTTCGGAGCAGTGCCGCTGAACAGTTAAGTAGGCGGCAACGGCCGGACACCGTTACAGGTCCAAGGAGTGTTTGCTCTTTTGAAGCAGAAATCAGGGTGGTACCGCGGATTTATTCGTCCCTTGTAGGAAACTACAAGGGGCGTTTTTATTTTATCAACATCATTCTATGAGGTGATCACATGAAGGAACAGTTAAGATGCATAGCTGAGGCGGCATTCAGCGCGCTTGAAGCCGCGCAGGACATGCAGGAGCTCGACGCACTGAGGGTCAGGTATCTCGGTAAGAAGGGTGAGCTGACCGCTATTCTTAAGCAGATGGGCAGCCTGTCGGCTGAGGAGCGTCCCGTTATCGGCCAGCTTGCAAACGAGATTCGCGGCAAGATCGAGGAGGCTGTATCTTCTAAGGCTGCTGAGCTTAAGAGCGCCGCTGTTGAGCAGAAGCTTGCGAGCGAGAAGATCGACGTCACTATGCCCGGTGAGCGCGTTGAGATGGGTAAAAAGCATCCGCTTGATGCCGTTCTTGACGAGATCAAGGAGATATTTCTTGGAATGGGCTTTGACATTGCCGAAGGTCCTGAGGTCGAGAAGGATTATTACAACTTCGAAGCGCTCAACATCCCCAAGGATCACCCTGCGCGCGATACGCAGGACACCTTCTACATCAATGAAAACATACTTCTACGCACCCAGACCTCTCCTGTTCAGGTGCGCGTAATGGAGAAGCAGAAGCCCCCTATCCGCATCATCTCACCCGGCCGTGTCTACCGCTCGGATGCAGTTGACGCCACGCACTCCCCTGTTTTCCACCAGATAGAAGGTCTGGTCGTTGACAAGGGCGTAACTATGGGCGACCTCAAGGGTACCCTTGCTGATTTCGCAAAGCGTCTTTACGGACCCGACGCAAAGGTGCGCTTCCGTCCCCACCACTTCCCCTTCACC
>CAZDIN010000176.1:0-2206 GCA_964505515.1 uncultured Eubacteriales bacterium
CTCAAATGAGGCCGGCTCTACCTTTGAGACCCTGCCTGCTCTTCAGTATGAAGGAATTATTAAAAATATTCTTTATCTCGGTCTGCCGCGTCAGATCGAGATATATAAGGATAAGAGGGGAGAATGCGACAATGAGAGATCCGTATGAAGTATTAGGAGTTTCAAGGAACGCTACCGACGATGAGATCAAGCGCGCCTATCGTGAGATGGCGAAGAAATTTCATCCCGACAACTTCGGTGACGATGAAAATGCTCGCGAGATGGCCGAAGAAAAGATGAAGAGCATCAATGAGGCTTATGACACTATAATGAACATCAGACGCAACCCTAACGCCGCAAACAATGCTAACGGCGGCGGTTATTCTGCATACAGCAATTCGAGCTTTTCAGAGATAAGAAATCTTATCTCTGCTAACAAGATAGAAGAAGCACTTAAAATGCTCGATCAGGTGCCTGTTCAGCAAAGGAATGCAGAATGGTATTTCCTTACGGGAAGCGTTCAGTTCAAGCGCGGCTGGTTTGACAATGCATATACAAGCTTCTCTACTGCATGCCGCATGGATCCGTCTAACCCCGAATACCGAGCTGCATTAAACCAAATTCAATACAGTCGCGGAGGATTTAATCCTTACAGACATTCATCAAGAGGTTCAGAGTGTTCGACCTGTGATATCTGCCAAGGACTGATCTGTGCAGACTGCTGTTGCGAATGTATGGGTGGCGATCTTTGTGCGTGCTGCTAAGAGAAAGGCGTTTTCGGTTGCTTTTTCGGGGTTGATAAGCGCGTTATGTGTATGCATGATGCTGCTTGTCAGGGTAATTACTTATATCGATTACAGTGTGACCTTGATCTGTGGACTGCTGATTGCAATAATCGTGGTCGAATGCGGAGCAAAATGGGCTTTGACTTCCTGCGTTGTTGTTAGCGTCTTAGGTCTGCTTCTCGGCGGTACAGAATCAGCGCTGCTATTTGCCTGCTTCTTCGGCTATTATTCGGTCATTAAGCCTTATATAGAACGTTTGCCAACCGTCTTGGAATGGGTGGTAAAGCTTGCTATGTTCAATACTGTGATAATAGTTTTGTACGCAATTATAGACATGTTGATCGCACCGATCACCGAGATATCATTCCTATCTCCCTTTGCTACAGCGGTTGTACTGCTCGTTATGGCTAACTTTGTGTTCGTTATCTACGACCTGATCTTCAACAGAATTATTACAATATATTTTCATAAGCTTCATCCTCGAATCAAGGGCATGAAGTAAAATAATAAGTCACCCGCACATTACAGTGCGAGTGACTTTGATAATTATATATATTTACTCAACGAGCAGGGAAGAGACCGGAACATCGAGTATCTCAGCGATCGCGGCAAGCTCATAGTCACACAGCAGCCTAAGCTGTCCTTCGATCTTTGAATACGTAGATATAGACAGGTTGATGCCTCTGATCCTCATTTTTTCTATGATGTATTTTTGCTTCAAGCCCTTTTCAAGCCTGATTCGTTCAATGTTCTGTCCTGCTATATTTTTGTTTCCGATAGGAGCTTTTCTTGTTCGCATAAGTATCACCTCATTTTGATTATAACTGATAAATTAGAAAAATCTATTAAATATTTATGAATATTTACATAAATTTCTTTGCGAAACACAAGTTTTATGATATACTTATCAAGGAAGCATATGTCAAAGGAGAGATCTATATGAATCATTATTTTAACAGAAATCTTACTATGCTCACCGATTTCTATGAGATCACTATGGCTAACGGCTACTTTGCTGAAGGCAAAAAAGATACGATCGGCTCGTTTGATCTGTTCTTCAGGGATGTGCCTGACCACGGCGGCTTCGCCATTATGGCAGGACTTGAGCAAGCCGTTCAGTATATTAAGGACCTTCATTTTTCAAACGATGATATTGAATACCTTAGAAATACCAACGCGTTTTCTGAGGAGTTCTTGAATTATCTTGCTGATTTTTCCTTCTGCTGCGACGTTCATGCAGTTCCCGAAGGAACTCCGATCTTCCCCGGTGAACCCGTGCTTACCGTAAAAGGCCCCGTTATTCAGGCTCAGTTTGTTGAGACCCTTTTGCTCATTTGTATAAACCATCAGTCCTTGATCGCAACAAAGGCAAACCGTGTCGTTGAGGCTGCTGCCGGCCGACCCGTAATGGAGTTCGGCGCAAGACGTGCGCAGGGCTTTGA
>CAZDIN010000177.1:0-2198 GCA_964505515.1 uncultured Eubacteriales bacterium
CGGCGGTATTGAGCATGCTGTTAAAAACGCCCTGCAAGCAAGCGGAAAATTTATTCCCTGGAGGGTCGTGACGGTATCTACCGACGGCAGAATAATAGATTAAGGATATGGCGGCAGTAAAACCTGTCGCCATTTTTTATGTGAATTTTGACTCCGCAAGCCGCTCAGCCTATTGAATTTGACGACCCGATGTAGTATAATTAAGCAACAAAAGAATAACGCAGTTCATCTCGATGTTAAATTTGCATCGGTTGTCGGGCATACTGCAGGACGGTATGTTCGGGGATAAGGAAATCACGGTGAGAATCCGTAGCAACAGCCATTACCGTATCTCCTGCTAAGTTAAAGGCAGGTCAAGTCGGAATGCTTATCGTTCTGCGACAGTAAAAGTCTCTTGGGCAATATGGGGAGATGTGACCTTCAGTCAGGGCAACGCCTTGGCTGCGCTTTGGTGTGGCAGGACACCGACACAGCACCCCGAAGGGTGCTTTTATTTTATCCTTTTGTATTGAAAAAGAGAGGATAATGCAAAATGAAGAATTTAATCAAGTCGACCGTTTCGGTGCTTCTTGCGGTTTCGGTTATTATCTGCCTTGCCGCCTGCAGCACCGCAGACAAAACGGGGCTTTGGGAGGACGCCACCTACCTGAAGGACACCGAGTTCGGCGAAGGCGCAAAAACTATTGCCGTTGAGGTCAAGGCGGCGGCCCGATCGGTGATCTTCACCGTTCACACCGACAAAAAGACGGTCGGCGAGGCACTGCTTGAGCATGAGCTTATTGCAGGAGATGAGGGTGAGTTCGGTCTTTATATAAAACAGGTCAACGGCATCACCGCAGATTACGATGCTGACCGAAGCTACTGGGCATTTTACATCGACGGCGAGTACGCCATGACGGGCGTCGACGTGACCGAGATAGACCAAGATGCAGAATACAGACTTGAGTACACAAAGTAAGGGCAGACGCCGTAGCAGGCGGCTGTTGACGGTGCGCGAGCTGGTCCTGTTCGCTATGCTCGGCGCGCTCATGTTTGGCTCGAAGGTGCTGATGGACGCCCTGCCGAACATTCATCTGCTTGGAATGTTCATAATGGTATTCACCATAGTGTTTCGCGCAAAAGCGCTCGTTCCTATCTACGTTTATGTCCTTCTGTTAGGTGTGTACGGGGCATTTTCACCTTGGTGGGTGCCGAATCTCTACATCTGGACGGTGCTTTGGGGCGTGACTATGTTGCTGCCGCGCAAAATGCCAAAAAAGGCTGCATGCTTCGTTTATCCCGCGGTCTGCTGTCTGCACGGGCTGTTCTACGGCACGCTGTATGCACCGACGCAGGCACTGCTGCTCGGCATGGATCTGAAGCAGACAATATTGTGGATCATCGCAGGCTTGCCTTGGGATGCGCTTCACGGGTTAGGCAACCTCTGCGCAGGGATGCTCGTTCTCCCCTTGTCGACAGTGCTAAAAAAGGCGGTCAACAGGATGGGCGCCGGCAATAGATGAGCCGAACAAAAATAAAACAACAGGAACGAAGGATCGTTCCTGTTGTTTTATTTGTTACAGTTTACTTCTTCTTGGGTCTTTTGATCTTGTTGAGCTTAGCGTTGAGGTCAAGCAGCTCTTCCTTGGTGAACTTGACGTCCATCATGCCGCCCATAAGGGTAAAGAGTCTGAGAACGGTGAAGCCGCCCATCATGCTCATCATTTCAGGGCCTACTTCAAAGCCTGCGGCCTTTATCTTGCCGTCCTTGGAGTCCTTGCCCTTGCCGCCCATAAGCTTGCCTACAAGTCCCATAAAGATGAGTTTTCCCTGCACGGTGGAGATAACGTCGCTCATCTTGTCGTTAAGGGAAAGGTAGCCCTCGGGTGCGTCGATATCAAACCAGTTGAGGACGGCGCCCTTTTCGCGCAGGCGGTAATTCTCGTTAAAGGTGTCGACCTTGCGGATAACGCTTTCATCCCTGCAGTCGCCTGCAACAGCGACAAGCTTTACCTCGCCGACATTTTCAACCTCAAAGTAGAAGAAGTGCTCAGCGCTCGCCTTCTTGCCAAGTGACACGCCGTTGGCGAAAAGCTCGACCTCGGGCTGATTGGAGTAGACGGTGACCTTGGTCACGTCTTCGACGCGGTCGACATATCGCTTGCCGCAAAGGTGGACGAAGGGTTCGTCCGAAAGCCATGCCTTATATGCATAGAAGG
>CAZDIN010000178.1:0-2190 GCA_964505515.1 uncultured Eubacteriales bacterium
GCGATTTCAACCGCATGCGCGTCAATATCAATACCGTAGAGACACGATGCAAGTATTTCCTTTTTCATTTCGAGAGGCAGCTTGTATCTTCCGCCCTCGATGGGAATGAGCTTCTCGCGATCGTTCTCATACATCCAATCGAGGCATCGGTCCATCAGAAACTGGAACGCTTCAAGCAAGAAGATACCCGAGCCGCACGATATATCGGCGCAGCGTAACTCCGTGATCTGAGCGGGTGTCTTGTCTTCGCATAAGGGGCGCAAGGTGCAGTCAACGATATAGCGTGCAATTTCAACCGGGGTCGCAACGACCGATCGGTCCTTGTATTCGCGTTTTCGGGCCAGACTGGGCGTGCCGTCATTTGACACAACAATGTGTTCCGAAAGGAACATCTCGTAAATCTGGCCGAATATGTTCGAGTCGATAATATCGAACAGGTAAGGGCTCTGCGGATAATAGAGAGCCTTGACGATGTCGGTTACAATCGTGCCACCAATGTAGCCAACCGCGGAAGTCTGAGAAAACATTCCCGAGTTGTATCGCCTGTCGGCGGCCCGCAATAGCTCCATCATTGACGCTTCAACGTCGGTCTCACCCAATTCACAAAGCCTGTGGTACACGGGCAGATTCTTGTCCTCGCAGATTCTCAGGAAGACAATCTGGTTGATGAAGTCTTGTACGGCGTCATTCAGTCGCTCTTCGTCGCGGAACTGATCATCTGCCGCCAAAAGAGAGTGCGCGATCATCAGCCTCCACTCGTTGATTTGGCCGAGGAAGACATCGTCAACTCGCTCTTTACCACTCCCAGTGTGGGGGAATTCTTTTGCCGTAAGTTCGTAGAAATAGCCGCCGTATACGCTTTCACGCGATATCAGCGCGTAAATCTCCTCGAAGCAATCTACGTACTCGCTGTGATTGAATCGCCTGTACCTGGCCGTGCTAGGCCCATCGCCAACTTTGGGCATTACGCAGGCATCATAGATAACAAGGTCTTCGAAGTTTGTAAGGACAGAAATGCTGTGTCCGGCATTCCACCCGTACTTTCTGGCCTGCAGGGCTGGCTCATCACCGTGGATGATGTTAACGCTTGGCTTCTTTGCCTCAATGAAGAAGCAGGGCTGTCCGCTAACGGTCATGGTGTAGTCGGGTCGTTCGCTTTCAGAGGAATAGTTCTCTGCGATTACCTCGCGGTACTGAGGTGCGACACCCTTGCTATTCCCAACGTCCCAACCAAGAATCCGAAGAAACTCATTGATGAAATCATCACGGCAGGAATGCTCGTTGTAGTCTCTTGAAGGGCTCGTGTAATAATCGGCGTGCGCATCATAACGTGAGACAAGCTCGGCAAGCGCAACTTTTCTTTCCGTGCTTGGCGTTGGCTTATTTGATATCAAATGCACCCCCAGTGTTTCCCATACTTGAGGGTACAAAATATTATGAGTATTGAACAACGATTCGAAATGGGAGAAACCGGTCATAGGTCAGTCCTTCTTTGTAAGCTTCTCTATAAGACACAGCTTCACGAGTGTAGTAAAGTTCATGCCGTTGAGCGTGGCGTACTCCTTGGCTGAGTCGCGCATTGTGCGCGGAAGCCGTAGCGTGACCGTAACCAGCTCCGAATCGGTGAGATAAGACTGCATCTCAGGAGTCGAAGCACCTGATTCGACAAGTTTTTTATAACTCATAACAATCCTTACCGAATAAAGCGAATGTAAATACACAACGAAGACCATTTTAACAGACTATAACGGTTCGGAACTTAGCTGACAGCCAATGCCATTCAGAAGGCGGAATCGCTCGACTGTGAACAAAATGACGAAGAGAAGATCGTGAATAGAAGCGTATAGAGAAATGACAGCTACGGAAGAGAAGGGCGAGCGGGATGAGAGGGCGGAATTGTCGGAAGAGACCTCCGTTGCCGTCTTCACGTACCCCCGCGAGTCGTCCATGTCAAAGTAGTTGACGCCGAAGCCGGTGAGCTCCCCAAGCATATGCAGGGCCACGCGGAAAGCCTCGATCTGCCCGTTGGTGCGCAGCGCAGGTGCGAACTCCTGGATAGTGTCCTCGGTCGACATGACCTTGCGGAAGACGGTGCAGTCCTGCTTCCCGAAGGGGATGGTGACGTTCTTGCTGCCGACCTGCTCACGGTCGAAGAGCGCGTCAGAGAGAAAGACGCGCATCTTGGACAGG
>CAZDIN010000179.1:0-2131 GCA_964505515.1 uncultured Eubacteriales bacterium
AAGGAAGCTTAAACAGTTTAATACTTCATATTAAAAAACACCCTATGGGTCAGGTTTAACTTGATCCATAGGGTGTGTACATTTTTACAACGATTATTTCTTCAACCTTGCGGTTTTCTCAAAGGCTGCCGTAACGGCGCTTGCGGCGGTGGCGCGGAAGGCGCCTTTTTCGAGCGCAAGCACGCCCTCGATGGTGGTGCCGCCGGGCGAGCAGACGTCATCCTTGAGCCGTTCGGGGTGCTTGTCGCTTCCCAGCATCATAGCGGCGCTTCCAAAGACCGTCTGCTTAGCATAAAGCAGGGCCTTGTCACGCGGCAGGCCGCACTTGACCGCGCCCTCAGCAAGAGCCTCGGTGAAAACGTAAACAAAAGCGGGTCCGCAGCCTGACAGAGCGGCTGCGGCGTCGATGAGGTTTTCGCTGATCTTATCGACAACGCCTGCGCTTCTGAGCAGAGCCAAAAACTCCTTCTCTTCCGCCGCGGTCACGCCTGCGCCCAAGCAGTAAAGTATCATACCCTCTGCCGCAGAAACGGGGGTGTTAGGCATGATGCGGATGCATTTATCTGTCTTTGCCGCCGCGCATATCTCCTGCAGGGACACGCCTGCCGCCATGGTCACGACAACCGTATCGGCGGTCAGACTGGGTGCTATCGCAGATGCAACCTTGCCGATGGCATCAGGCTTCACTCCCAAGAAAACGAAGCGCGCCTCTTTCGCGACAGTGTCAGCGTCCTTGACCTCCGCCTTCGGCATCGAAGCGGCGAGCAGATCGGTCTTCGCCTTGTCGAAATCGCATACGGCAATATTTTGCGACACCTTGTAAACGGCGGCGGCAAGAGCGCCGCCCATGTTGCCTACACCGATAAATCCGGCACTGTAGGTCATCTTTTCCAACTCCTTTAGCGAACGTGACCCTCGCCGAGAATCACATATTTGTAGGTGGTAAGCTCTTTCAGTCCCATCGGACCGCGAGCATGAAGCTTCTGAGTAGATATGCCCATTTCACAGCCTAGTCCAAACTCGCCGCCGTCGGTAAACCTCGTCGACGCGTTGACGTAGACTGCGGCACTGTCGACAAGACGGCTGAAACGGTCGGCGGCCTGCGCGTCCTCGGTCACGATGGCTTCGCTGTGACCTGTCGAATGGTTTGCGATGTGGCTGATGGCCCCGTCAACGCCGTCGACAGCTTCAACGGCGAGGATGTAGTCGAGAAACTCAGTGTCGAAATCCTCATCGCCTGCCGCGACGCCGCAAGCGGAATAGGGCAGACAGCTCTCGCTCACACGAAGCTCGACCGCAGGCTGACGCTTGGTCAGGCGCTCTTCCAAAAGGGGCAGAAACTGCGGCAATATCTTCCTGTCGATAAGGCAGACCTCAGCCGCGTTGCAGACAGACGGACGGCTGGTCTTGGCATTCTCGATGATGTTGAGCGCGCGGTCAAAGTCTGCACTGCCGTCGACATAGATGTGGCAGATGCCGGTGCCTGTTTCAATGCAGGGAACGGTCGCGTTCTCAACACAGGCGCGGATAAGTCCCTTGCCGCCGCGTGGGATAAGCAGGTCAACGTATCCGTTAGCGGTCATCAGCTCGGTCGCACTTGCGCGGGTGGTATCGTCAACGAGCAGGACGGCGTCCTTGCACAAGCCGACCTTTTCAAGTCCCTCGCGCATTGCGTCCGCAACTGCGCGTGCGCTGGCGTGTGCCTCTTTTCCACTGCGCAGGATGCAAACGTTACCGCTTTTTATGGCTAACGCCGCCGCGTCAGAGGTGACGTTGGGACGACTCTCGTAGATTATTGCAATAACGCCGAGGGGAACCGACACCTTGCGGATGGTAAGCCCGTCCTCGCGCATATATTCGTCGATCAGGCGGTCTGTCGGATCGTCAAGACCTGCAACGTCGCGGATGCCCTCAGCCATGCCGCGCACACGCGCTTCATCAAGTCGCAGGCGGTCCATCATTACCTCGGAAATAGACCCCTGCGCACGCTGAAGGTCAGCGCGGTTTGCTTCAAGTATAGGCTCAATATTTCTGCAAAGTGCATCCGCCATAGCAAGCAGGGCGTCGTTTCTGCGCTCGCCTGAAACGTCCGCCATCTCGCGCGACGCCTGCTTTGCAAGCTTCAGTATTT
>CAZDIN010000180.1:0-2109 GCA_964505515.1 uncultured Eubacteriales bacterium
AAATACCACGACGAGCCGGCCCACTGCGGAATAGTATCGGTCTCTCTCTTTGCATCGGCTCCGCACTTGGGACACTTGACATTGACCCAATCATCAATATTCGCAAGCGGAGATTCTCCGTTGTCGGTAGGTTCATAGGAGTCGACCATCGGCAGTGTTACAGGCAGGTCCTTTTCATCGACAGGAACAAATCCGCAGCAGTCACAATGTATTATCGGAATAGGCTCACCCCAATAACGCTGACGGGAGAATACCCAATCACGAAGCTTATAGTTGGTCTTTCTTTCACCGAGTCCCTCTTTAACAAGGTAGTCGATGATAGCCTTCTTTGCCTCCTCGACGGACATGCCGTTAAGGAACCCTGAATTGACCATCACGCCTGTGTCGCAATCGGTAAAGGCGGCCTCTTGAACCTCTCCGCCCTGAACCACCTCAACTATAGGCAGGTCAAACTTCTTGGCAAATTCCCAGTCACGTGTGTCATGTGCAGGAACCGCCATGATGGCGCCGGTACCGTATGACACAAGAACGTAATCCGACACAAATATCGGAATTTCTTTGTTTGTTAAAGGATTGATAGCGGCAAAGCCTTCGATGCGAACGCCCGTCTTGTCCTTAGCCATTTCAGTTCGCTCAAAGTCAGACTTCTTTGCAGCCTCTGCCTGATAGGCGTGGACGGCGTCTATGTTAGTGATCTTATCGGCAGCAGTCTGCAGAATAGGATGTTCAGGCGAAATAACCATGTATGTTGCGCCAAACAAGGTGTCGGGTCTTGTAGTATAGACAACAAGCTCCTCGCCGAAGGTGGTCTTAAACTTGACCTGAGCGCCTGTCGACTTACCGATCCAGTTGCGCTGCTGGATCTTGACCCTCTCAATATAATCGACGGTGTCAAGATCGTTGAGCAAACGCTCTGCATAAGCGGTGATCTTCAGCATCCACTGGCTCTTGACCTTGTGAACGACCTCACTTGAGCAACGCTCGCAGACGCCGTTGACGACCTCCTCGTTAGCAAGTACACACTTGCAAGAGGTGCACCAGTTGACCGACATTTCCTTTTTATATGCAAGGCCGTGCTTGAACATCTGCAGGAAGATCCACTGTGTCCACTTGTAATAATTAGGATCGGTGGTATCGATCTCACGCTGCCAGTCGAATGAAAAGCCGAGCATCTTCAGCTGCTCTTTGAAGTGAGCTATGTTCTGCTTTGTTACGATCTCCGGATGGATGTGGTTTTTGATCGCAAAGTTTTCAGTGGGAAGTCCAAAGGCGTCCCATCCCATAGGATAAAGAACATTGTAGCCCTGCAAGCGTTTTTTTCGGCAGACGATGTCCAACGCTGTATATGAACGCGGATGACCTACATGTAGGCCCTGTCCCGAGGGATAGGGAAACTCGACCAAGCCGTAGAACTTCGGCTTAGTGCTATTGTTTTCGGCGTGGAAAACGCCGCTTTCATCCCATTTTTTCTGCCACTTTTTTTCTATTGCGGTAAAATCGTATCTCACTGTTTATCCTCCCCTTCATTCCCGATCAACCGATCGAGGTCAACCTGCTCACCGTCTATCCACAAACGCTCAAGGCTATAGGTCTCACGCGTTTCCTTGGTAAACACATGAACGACAACACTGCCGTAATCAAGCAGGATCCAGCCGGTTGCCCGACCCTCGATGGATTTCGGCTCAACTCCGGCTTTGGAGAGCTTGTCCTCTACCTCATCCGCAAGCGAGCGGACATGGGTAGTCGATGTTCCGTTGGCTATTAAAAAGTAGTCGGTCAGTACAGTTAACTCCGCAATATGAGTAGCATACAGATCAACTGCCTTCTTTTCGTTTAACGCCTCGGCGGCGGTCTTCAAAATTTCAATGCTGTTCATTCGACACCTCAAACATAATTGTTGCTTTCCGCACTATTATATAACAATGCTCCTCGGTTTGCAATAATCAACTTAAAAATTCATCCAATGCCGAAAGTGTATCGGGATGGATACTTACACCCTTGGCATTCAGGTCATCACGGCAAAAATCCAACGCACCCTTTACCGCATCGTCAAGAGCCTTCAGTGCTCGGCGACGCATGTCATCAACGGCACTGTAGCTTCGGGCTGCA
>CAZDIN010000181.1:0-2102 GCA_964505515.1 uncultured Eubacteriales bacterium
TATGGCGCACCAGTAAAAGAAGTGTCTTGCACAGACGATACTTACAGCTTAACAGAATAAAACAAAAAGGAAAGCAGAGGTAAAATCTGCTTTCCTTTTTTCAGATTCTTTGGTTTACATAAAATCGAACTCCGAGCTAATTTAAGTTGCACAAATTTTAATTATGTGTTAGAATTAAAACAACACAAATTAAGGCGGTGAACGGAATGCGGCCGACACTTCTGCTTGACCTTGACGACACCCTGCTCGACTTTCACAAGGGCGAAGCCATCGCCGTCAAAAAAGCTCTCGCGCAGATGGGTCTACCCTCTACCGATGAGATCGCGCAGCGTTACAGCGAGATCAACGATGCCCAATGGAAACGTCTTGAAAAGGGCGAGATAACCCGTGAAGAAGTGCTTGTCGGACGCTTTCGGTTGCTGTTTGATGAGATGGGCGCGGACGCTTCTGCCGCAGATATGAAGCGCATCTACGAGGGCCTGCTATCCAAAGAGGGACATCTCTTCGACGGCGCCGAGGAACTGCTCAAGACCCTGCAGGCAGATTATGACCTGTGCATCATCTCGAACGGCACCGCCGTTGTGCAGGACGCCCGAATTGCCGCAACAGGCATCGCCCGATACTTCAGGGAGATCTTCATTTCCCAGCGTGTCGGCGTCAACAAGCCCAGCCCGCTCTTTTTCGACCGTTGCCTTGAGGCAATGCCTGACCTGCGCAGAGAGGACTGCCTGATAATCGGCGACAGCCTCTCCTCCGACATACAGGGCGGCATGCTTTCGGGGATCAGGACCTGCTGGCTCAACCGGTCGAAGATGCAGGCGAGCGGCGGCATCACGCCCGATTATGAGATCTCCGCGCTGGAGGAGCTTCCTGCCCTGCTGAAAAATATTTTCAGCAGATAAATTATATCTATTACACGGCATAATATAAACAAAGCTACAATGAAGGGAAGGATCATTATGAACAACAGACCTATCGTCGCGCGAAGCGAGGTTGAAGAGAAGTACACATGGAACCTAAATGACATTTTTGAAAGTGAGGAAAAGTGGGTCGAGGAGTACGATCTGCTCAAGGATGCTCCCGAAACCATCTCCGCCTTCAAGGGCAGGCTCGCGAGCAGCGCAAAGACCCTGCTTGATTATTTCAAGCTTAATGACGAGTACACCCTGCGCGTCGGCAGCCTTATCGGCTACGCAAGCTGCAAGAGCGACGAGGACACGGGTAACAGCTACTATCAGGGACTTCGCAGCAAGGCGATCAGCGTCATTGTCGCCATAAACAGTGCGGCGGCTTTTGCGGCGCCTGAAATAATGGAGATCTCCGAGGATGCTCTCGATCGATTTTACAGTGAAGAGCCTGAGCTTGAGACCTATCGCCGCAGTATTTACAGCATCCGCCGCCGCGCCGCGCATATACTTTCGGATGAGTGTGAGCGGCTGCTTGCATCGGCAGGTGAGGTGGCCGAGGGTCCTGACAACATCGGCGGTATCTTCAGAAATGCCGAGCTTCGCTTCCCCGATGTCACCGACGCAGAGGGCAAGGCCCATACTCTGACCAACGGCTCCTTTGTGCCCCTGCTCGAAAGCCCCGACGTTGAGCTGCGCAAGCAGGCTTTTGAAACCTACTACAACCGCCTCGGCGAATACAAAAACACCATCGCCGCGACCCTCGACGCTCAGTTTAAGCAGTTAAGATTCTTTGCCGCCGCGCGCAAATACAAGGACACCCGTGAGGCGTCCCTCGACGTTACCGAGGTGCCCGTTGAGGTGTATGACAACCTTATCAGCTCGGTTCGTGCTAATATTGATAAAATGTACCGCTACGTTGCCCTTCGCAAGAAGATGCTGGGGGTCGACGAGCTACACATGTATGACGTGTACACACCCATCGTTGCCGACGCGGCTGAGAGCATCACCTATGAGCAGGCGAAGGAGACCGTCCTCGACGCCCTGCAGGTGCTCGGCGAGGACTATGTCGAACTGCTTAAGAAGGGCTTTAACGAGCGCTGGATCGACGTTTACGAGAATATTGGAAAACGCGGCGGTGCCTATTCGTCGGGTGTTGCGCGCCCGCACCCTTACGTCCTGCTCAACCACAATGAC
>CAZDIN010000182.1:0-2078 GCA_964505515.1 uncultured Eubacteriales bacterium
TTGGTGATGTATATGATCTTGCAGCGTTACTTTGTGCAGTCGGTCGAACGTACAGGTATCGTCGGCTAAATTCAACTCAGATCAAAATAACGGTGTCAATTATTTGGCACCGTTATTTTTCGTCTGAATAAGTCAAAATTCCCCTTTACTATAGTGCAGTATATGTGTTATAATGCAATAGCAAAAGCAAATCGAAAGGGAGCATTCATTGTGGAGTATCAGAATTTATATGAACTGTGGCTCAAAGAGGTGGACGATCCGATCCTGCTTGCTGAGCTTGAATCTGTTCGCGGTGACGATGAGGCGATTCAGGACCGCTTTTATAAGGACCTTGAATTTGGAACGGCAGGTCTGCGCGGTGTTATCGGCGCAGGTACCAACCGAATGAACGTCTATACCGTCGGCCGCGCAACTCAGGGATTTTCCGAGTACCTTAAAACTGTTGATAAAACTCCGAGTGTTGCCATAGGATATGACAGTCGCAATTGTTCTGAGCTGTTCAGCAAGACTGCCGCCTGCGTCTTTGCTGCAAACGGCGTTAAGGTCTGGCTGTATCCCGAGCTTGCTCCCACTCCGATGGTGTCCTTTGCTATCCGTTATCATAAATGCACCGGCGGTGTGGTCGTTACAGCGAGCCACAACCCTGCGGAGTATAACGGCTATAAGGCGTACGGACCCGACGGATGCCAGCTGAGCGGTGACGCCAGCGCGTGTGTAAGTGACGCAGTTGAAAAGGTCGATATGTTTTCGGAGATCCGCTCCGTAGACTTCGATACTGCGCTGAATGACGGAATGATCGAATACATCGGTCAGGGTAACTATGAATCCTACTATGAGAATGTCCTTTCGCAGTCTATTGATCCGGCGGTTGTTGCGTCAACCGACCTTAAGGTTATTTATACACCCATCCACGGCACAGGTAATAAACCTGTCCGTGAGGTGTTAAAACGTATAGGCATCAAGGATGTCATTGTCGTAAAGGAGCAGGAGCTTCCCGACGGAAACTTCCCCACAGCGCCTTATCCCAACCCCGAGATACGTCAGCCGTTTGAGTGTGCGCTCAAAATGGCGGACGCATATAAGCCCGATCTGCTTTTGGGCACCGACCCTGACGCCGATCGCGTAGGTATCGCCGTGCCTGACGGAGAAGAGTATCGCCTGCTGACAGGAAATGAAGTCGGAGCCATGCTGCTTAACTATGTGCTGTCACGCCGCACTGCGCTTGGCACCCTTCCGAAAGACCCCGTTGCCGTGAAATCGATCGTGTCAACCTCGATATGCGATAAGATCGCCGCTGACTACGGATGCGAAATGCGCAGCGTCCTGACCGGCTTCAAGTATATCGGCGGAGTTATCGCCGAGCTTGAGGCGGCAGGTCAGTCCGACCGCTATGTTTTCGGCTTTGAAGAAAGCTACGGCTATCTGAACGGCACGCATGTGCGCGACAAGGACGCCGTTGTTGCATCAATGATGATATGTGAGATGGCGGCCTATTATAAATCGCAGGGTATGACCTTGATGCAGGTGCTCAACGGTATTTATGCAAAATACGGACTCTACCTGCACAAGACGGTCAGCTACACCTTCTCAGGCGCAAAGGGCATGGCGAAAATGGCAGATATCATGTTACGACTCCGTACCGATGCACCCAAGTCGATCGGCGGATATTGCGTCGAATCCATCTCCGATTATGAAGCGTCGGTTACGACCGACTGCCGCACAGGAGAAAAGGCTGAGATCCTTCTGCCGAAGGCTGACGTTGTCATCTTCTCGCTTGAGGGCGGAAACAGCGTCATCGTACGCCCCTCCGGAACCGAGCCGAAGATCAAGGTCTACCTTACCGCCGTTGCCGATTCAAACGAGCAGGCAAACGCCGTGAAGGATCGTTTAGCGGCTGAAATGGACGAATATCTTAAGTAATAAGGCGTATTACAATAAAAGATCCTCGATGGAAAGCGTAATGTCGTTAGCGAACTTTTACGCAATCCGAGTGGGATACTATGCTGCTGATACCAGTCGAAAGATCCGTGCGGTACAAAGATCGAAAGGACAGCGTGGCGAGCGCGTAAGTTCAGCAA
>CAZDIN010000183.1:0-2067 GCA_964505515.1 uncultured Eubacteriales bacterium
CCTGACGCTTTGCGACCTGACCTACCATGCGCTCGCCTGTCTTAGAAAAAGCAACGACGCTCGGCGTTGTTCTCATGCCCTCAGCGTTAGCAATAACGACCGGTTCGCCGCCTTCGATAACGGCGACGCAAGAGTTGGTCGTGCCCAGATCGATTCCAATGATTTTTCCCATAATGATTTCCTCCTAAATCGGTTGTAGTGTAATTTTATTTTAATGTTTATGGAAAGCAAGGTTAAATGCAGGTCAGTTTGCGACCTTGACCATAGAGGGTCTTAAAACGGTGTTGCCGAGCTTGTAGCCCGTCTGCAGCACCTGTGCAACGGTGTTCTCGCCGAAGGCCTCGTCCTCGACGTGCATGACTGCCTCATGCATGGTCGGGTCGAAGGGCTTGCCCTCGGCTTCGATCTCCTCAAGACCTATCTTAGTGAGGGTCTCGGAGAGCTGCTTTATTATCATCTCCAGACCCTTGACGTAGTCGGGAGATTCCTTATCGGCGGCGGCTGCGCGCTGGATGTTGTCGGCGACCGACAGGAAGTTCTTAACGGTGGCGGCCTTGACATAGTCGCTCAGGTCGTTCTTCTCTTTTTCCGAACGGCGCTTGAAGTTGTCAAACTCAGCGGCGGTGCGAAGCAGCATATCCTTAGTCTGCTCAAGCTCGGCTTTGAGCTTTTCGACCTCGGCGCTCTTTTTCTTTTCGGTCTTTTTCGCCTTGCGCTCGGGGGCAGCCTCAGGGGTCACCTCGGGAGTGACCTGCTCGGTCTGTTCCTGAACATCGGCAGGATTATTGTTCTGACTCATTATATCCGTCCTTTCTTATTATCACCGTAAAAAGCATTTTCAAGCGCCTCGGTGAAATAGCATATGCTCGGAAGCATAGCTGCGTAATCCATTCTTACAGGACCAAGTATGCCCAGATAACCTGTATGGTTACCGCCCAACCTGTAACGTGAGACCACCATTGACGATGATTCGAGGGCGCGGTAGACGGTGTCACCGCCGAGGATGACGCCGCTCTCCTTGTTCCACAGATCAAACATGGTGAGCACCTCCTCATTCCGCAAGAAGAGGTCGATGACCTCTCTGACACGCATGGGAGAAAACTCGCCGCACATCAGAAGGTTAGACTGACCCGTTAGCTCAAGCCGCGCTTGTGAACATTCGCCGACAAGCTCAGCGAGGGCGGTCATCAAGGGGGTAAGCTCAAGCGAAAGGCCGCCTGCACCTGCGATGAGGGTCTGCAGCATGGCGGGCTGGACATCGGTCAGGGGCGTTCCTATCAGGCGTTGGTCGGCAACATTCATAAACCGCTCTATCATGGTAGCCGACAGGGGCACACCGAAGCGGAACATGCGACTTTGCACTCTGCCTGCGGAGGTTACCAGCACCAGCAAGGCGGTGTGACTGCTCATCGGAAGAAGCTCGACCTTGTGAATACGGGTGTCGGGGTCTGGCTCAACGGTGAGGACTGCGGCGCATCGCGTAAGGTCGGACAGCACCTGTGCCGCGCGGTGCAGCACGCGGTCGACGTCTCCCTCGGCAGAGGGCACCAGCGAGTCAAGGAAATCCTGCTCCTTCTGGGTCAGTCGATGCGGCACCATCAGGCTGTCGACATAGAGGCGGAAGGCCTGCTCGGTGGGAATGCGACCTGCGGAGGTGTGCTGCTGGGCGAGGTAGCCGAGCGCGTCAAGCTCGCTCATCTCGTTGCGGATGGTGGCGCTGGAAACGCCGCCAAGCTCTTCGCACAGCGATTTCGAACCCATAGGCTCGCCGGTGCGGATATAGTTGCGCACGATGGTGGCAAGTATGTTTTCTTTTCGAGTGCTGAGCGTCACGCGAGCATCCCTCCTGTCTTTGAAAACTTTCGGTTAAAATTAGCACTCGACGGTTTAGAGTGCTAACTATGATATACTTTAGCATGAAAAGAGGGCTATGTCAATAGTTTATGACCAATTTTTTGAAATATTTTTTGACCTTCACTGACCAAACTGCGTATGGATGCCTGTCCGCGCAGTTAGTGGGGCGGTAGGTAAGGTTGTTTTATCCCGTGGGGAAGGCACTGTAATATA
>CAZDIN010000184.1:0-2026 GCA_964505515.1 uncultured Eubacteriales bacterium
ATTCCCATTCTGGGCATTGTTGAAAACTATTCCTATTTTGAATGTCCCGACTGCAATAGCCGTCATTCCATCTACGGCGAGAGCCATCTTGAAGAGATCGCCGCAAAGCACGGCATCAAAAACATTGCTCGCCTGCCCATCGACCCCGATCTCGCCAAGGTGTGCGACAACGGATTGGTCGAGCTGTTCGAGGGTGACTGGCTGGACGAGTTGTCGGATAAGATCGAGGAAGATGTAAAATGAATCATGCAGAAAAAGCAAGAGAGCTTTTTGTTCGCGGCTACAACTGTGCGCAGGCTGTATTTATTGCATTTTGTGACCTGACGGGCTACGATGAGGATGCCGCCGCGCGCATCTCCTCCTCCTTCGGCGGAGGCATGGGTCGGCTTCGCGAGGTCTGCGGTGCGATAAGCGGTGCGTTTATGGTGGCAGGCTGCCTTTACGGGTACGCTGACGAAACCGATAAGGATGCCAAAGCCGCTCACTATGCGCTCATTCAGGATATTGCAAGACGCTTCTCCGACCGCAACGGCACAATTATTTGCCGCGACCTTGTTGGACCCGAGGCTAATGATAGAACTGCGGTGCCGACCGACCGCACCAACGATTTCTACAAGCGCCGCCCCTGTGTTCAGCTGGTAGAGGATGCCGCTGAGATAATGGACGAGATAATTAAAGAAAAAGGGCTTTGATATGATGATCCCCCCGCTAAAAATGTTTAGCGAGGGGATACTTTTTTTACACAAGGCCGACCAACCAGCCTGTAACCATTACAGCGGCACACGCGGACACCGCCACAAGCAGCAGAGGACGGCGGTTGTACGACAGTATCAATGCAACCAAGAAGCCTACCGCGCCTGTAATGAGGCTGCCCGTTCAATAAAGAATTGATGGCAGGGTCATTGCACCGAGAACGGCATACGGGACGTAATGCAGAAAGCTGCGAATGAAGGGCGAGCTTATCTTCTCGCGAAACGCCGCAAAGGGAATAGCGCGAATGAGATAGGTCGTCAGTGCCATTGCACATATAGAGGCAATTATATAGTATACGCTCACTTGTCCCCCTCCTCATCCTTGATAGGTCTGACGGCAGCCATTACAGCCGACGCAACGACGGCACAAATGATTATCGAAAAACCTCTTGATACAAAGCTGAATAGCGGAATATAATATAAAGCACAGCTAAGGCTGCATGCTATCAGCACCGCCCACAGTATGCCTTTATCCTGTCTTGCCTCAGGTACGACGATAGCGACAAACATACTGTAAATGGCGATACCAAGCGCCGCGCTCACCGACGCGGGCAATATATCTCCCGCAAGCACGCCTATAAGTGTTCCTGCCGTCCAGCCGATATAGGGCAGGGTCATCAGACCGTACATAAATCTTGGCCCTATCTCGCCACGCTCGTTTACTGCAACCGCAAATATCTCATCTGTGATCCCGAAGGCGCTTAAAATACGATGTCGCAGGCTATATCTGCCGAGCTTTTGTGTAAGCGCGATTCCCATAAGCGAATACCGCAGGTTTATGACAAGCTGAGTCAGCACCATCTCGATCATCGGGCCTTGGGACAATATTACCTCCACCCCTGCAAGCTGACCTGCAGAGGTCAGGTTGGTCATTGAGATCAATACCGCCCAGATAGCCTCTAATCCCCTGCTGACTACCGATATTCCGAAACCGAACGACACCGAAAGATAACCCAATGCGATGGGGATCCCCTTTTTCAAGCCGCTCAGATATGAGTTTTGATATGTAGTTGAACTCAACTTCATTCGACCCCTTAAAACAAACTTGATATATTGTATCACAGCGAAGTTTCAAAATCAACAGGTTTGTCATTTTAATGAGGGATTGCTATTTGTCTTTTGCTGTGGTAGA
Source organism: uncultured Eubacteriales bacterium (assembly GCA_964505515.1). Taxonomy (GTDB): domain Bacteria; phylum Bacillota; class Clostridia; order Oscillospirales; family Acutalibacteraceae; genus RGIG2206. The sequence continues at coordinate 1,885 of CAZDIN010000184.1, forward strand.
ATAAGAGAGGAAACTATATCTTCAGAAGAAGGTTTTGATATGATAGACAAACATCTGCCAATTGCGGTTATTGATTCAGGCATCGGCGGTGCCACCGTTCTGCGTGAGTTGATAAAGATAATGCCCAACGAGAACTATGTCT
>CAZDIN010000185.1:0-2003 GCA_964505515.1 uncultured Eubacteriales bacterium
CCTCGGCACAGGCCGCGAGCAGTCCATCACCATCACCTCCAACACCAACATGTCCAAGGAGGACATCGAAAAGGCTGTTAAGGAGGCCGAGCAATATGCGGCAGAGGATAAGAAGCGCCGCGAGGAAGTCGACGCTGTCAACGCCGCCGACCAGCTCGTATACACCACCGAAAAGATGCTCACCGACATGGGCGATAAGCTCACCGAGGAGGAGAAGAGCGGCATCACCGCTTCCGTTGAGGAGCTGAAAAAGGAGATCGCCGACAAGAACATGGACGGCATCAAGGCCAAGCAGGAGGAACTGCAGAAGAAGGTCTACGCCGTTTCCGAGAAGGTCTACAAGGCCGCTCAGGAGGCTGCCGCACAGCAGCAGGGTCAGCCCAACGCTGACGGCTCGGCTAATGCCGACAACGTCTACGACGCCGACTTCAACGACGTTTCTGACAAATAAAAATGCGGTTTTTTCCGACAGAGCATCCGCAGGGCTATGCCTTGCGGACGCTTTGGACGTTAGGGTCAATTCCGAGGAAGGTGTAACCATTTGGCAGACAAGAGAGATTATTACGAGGTGCTCGGCGTAGATAAAGGCGCGAGCGACGACGAGATAAAAAAGGCATACCGTCAGGCAGCGAAGAAGTATCATCCCGACCTGCATCCTGACGATAAACAGGCCGAAGCCATGTTCAAAGAGGTCAACGAGGCATACGAGGTGCTCAGCGACCGCGACAAAAAAGCGCGCTACGACCAGTTCGGTCATGCAGGCGTCGATCCCAATTTTGGCGCAGGTCAGGGCGGCTACGGCGGTGGCTTCGGCGGCTTTGACGTGGATCTCGGTGACATATTCGGTAACATATTCAGCGGTGGCTTCGGCGGTGGACGTCGCAGCAACCCCAACGCGCCCCGTCGCGGTACGGATACACAGGTCAACCTTAACCTCTCCTTCGAGGAGGCGGCAAAGGGTTGCGTTAAAACCGTTAAGGTGCCCATAATCGACACCTGCTCCGACTGTTCGGGCACAGGCGCGAAAAAAGGCACATCACCCAAGACCTGCCCTGCGTGTAACGGCCGCGGAAACGTGACACAGGTGCAGCGCACCCCCTTTGGTCAGATGCAGACCCAACGCCCCTGCGACAGATGCTCAGGCACAGGCAGGATCATCGAGAACCCCTGCCCCACCTGTTCGGGCAAGGGCAGAGTGCGTCGCACCAAGGAGATCGAGGTCACCGTACCTGCAGGTATCGACGATCAGCAGGTGCTTTCCCTTTCGGGACAGGGCAACGCAGGTACTAACGGCGGCCCTGCAGGCGATCTGCGCGTCATCATTTCGGTGCGTCCTCACGCGCTGTTCGAGCGCGAAGGTTACGACGTTTACTGCGAGGTACCGGTCACCTTTGTACAGGCGGCTCTCGGCGCAGAGATAGTCGTTCCTACCCTCGACGGAAAGGTCAACCTGAAGATTCGCGACGGCACACAGCCGGGCGACGAATACAAGCTCAAGGGACGCGGTATACAGTACCTGCGCTCCTCGGCACGCGGCGATCAGTATGTCAAGATAAAGCTTGAGGTGCCGCGCGGACTTTCGGGTGAGCAGAAAAAGAAGCTGCAGGATTTTGACGATTCCCTGAGCGACGGCAACTATAAGGAGCGCCGTTCCTTCTTCCAGAAGCTGAAGGATATTTTTCAGGACGATTAGGAATATTGAAAGATTAGAGGCTCTGCTGTTTGGCAGAGCCTCTATTGTTATTGTAGGGGCGACCTTTGTTCGCCCCTACAACTACCGTACATAAACCGCGGACAAACAGACGAAGGTCTGTGCTCATGCCGCACGGGCACCATCTTTCTGCCGCCAGAAAGATGGAAAAGACCGCAGAAATACGAGTTAACGCGCGTGAGGGAGGAAGTGCGAAGATCGATATCTAAATACACGGATAAACAGCCCTCGGCTGCGCTTTTAGTGGGGCGGTAGGTAAGGTTGTTTTATCCCGTGGGGAAGGCACTGTAAT
>CAZDIN010000186.1:0-1985 GCA_964505515.1 uncultured Eubacteriales bacterium
CACCGCGCTCTACATATATCGCGACGTCCGAGGGCTTGACCCAGAAGTACCGCACTGAGCATTCCTCATTTTCAAAAATGAGTTTGCGGTTGTTCTCCTTGATGGACGGGCAAGGAAAGCCTGCCTTTTCAAACATGGCATAGACCTTCTCCCCGAGCCTTCCTTTCGGCAGGGCGATATTAAGCATTGTCTTCAACTCTTTCCACCTCGCCCTTCGTCAGCTTTATCAAGCGTTTATATTTAATATCGGAGGGGATCTGCTTTTGCACAAGCAGGCTCTCGCCCTTTTCGGAAAGGCTCTTAGTCTGCCTTTCGATGTCGGCGATAGTGCTGGTGTCATCATATATCAGCAGATTGTCCACATCAAAATCGGAATCGGTGCGCTCCGACTGCTCAAACATATCAAGATAGACCGCAAAGCCGATGGCACGCGAGCTTTTCTTCATCTTTGCCATCAGGGTGTCATACTGTCCGCCCGAAAGGACGCTGTTGGGAATTCCCTGGGCAAAGCCCCTGAAAACAAAGCCGTTGTAATAGCGTATATCGCTGACTATCGAAAAGTCGATGCGGAAGATGTCCTTTCTCTCGCAGGAGTTGAGAGCGGAAGCTATCGCGGTAAAATCGGAGAGGGTCTTTTCATCGACGATGCCCGTCAGCATGTCGTTTACCTGAGAGAGCACCTCGTCGACCGTGCCGTAGACCGACACCAGCCTTTTAAGCAATGCGGCCCGTTCCTCTTCAACTCCGAGCGATTCACAGACGCCCATCAGCTCATGGGCATTCTTCTCGCCGATGAGGGCAAGCACCCTCGCCCGCTCTTCCTTAGGGATGCCGATATAGCTGAGCAGGTCCGAAATTATGCCAAGATGCGAAAATTCAAGGATGCAGTTTTTACCGGTGCAGACAAGGCTGTCTGCGGCGAGCTTTAGCACCTCATAGATGCAATAGTCGTCGATGTCGCCCATCGCCTCAAGTCCCACCTGCATTATCTCCTTAAATGAGTGGGTACCCTTTGAAACGCGGTAAACGTTCTCGTCATAGTAAAGCTTCTGCACTGTACTGCAGTCGTCCTTAGTGTTCTTGACGATGGACAGGGTCACGTCGGGCTTGAGAGCCATCAGTTTGCCGTTGGTGTCGGTGAAGGTGATGACCCCGTCAGAGATAAGAAAGTCCTTGTTGCGTGCATAGAGGTCGTATTCCTCAAACTTGTTCATCTTATATCGGGAGTACCCGTACCCGTCGTACAGCGAACGCAGAGCGAAAAGTATTCCCTCACTTTGCTGCAAAGAGCTGATGTTCATTATCGGTCCTCCTCGGTCTGCAGTTTTTCGATAGCGAGCGCATAGCCTCCGCTGCCGTAGTTTAGGCACTTGCTGACGCGGCCGATGGTGGCGGTGCTGATGTCCACCTGCTCACATATCTTCTGGTAGCTGAGTCCCTTCTTCAAAAGAATTGCGGTATCAAGCCTCTGCGCCATGTCCTGTATCTCCTTAATGGTGCAAAGGTCCTCAAAGTATGCATAACATTCCTCGATGGTTTCAAGGTTAAGGATCGAACGGAATAACTGATCCACTGATTTTGAATGAAAGCTCACACAGAACCTCTCCTTCCGTATTATCACTTTAGTATACTAACATGCTAACTTGAAAAAGTCAACACCTTTTAGTTTTATTTACAATTTGTTCATTCGGAGAACACCAACACATTATATAACCTTTCTGCATATATAACAAGCAGAAGTTTACGCTTAAACAGTTTTGTAGCCACGTTACAATGAAATTGCGGTTAAAACCATCGATTTACACGCACGGGCGAGGACACCGTGTCGGTCAAGGCCTGCGCAGCTGACTTCTCTGAGCTTCGCAAGGTCCCTGTCGGAACTGTTTTGACATTCAAGGTTAACTGATAGAATAACGTGAAAAACACCACCCTGAAGCCATTGATGACTTCGGGGCGGTTTCTTCGCTTATTTCATTCCCACTCGC
>CAZDIN010000187.1:0-1973 GCA_964505515.1 uncultured Eubacteriales bacterium
GGAAGGGGTGAAAAGGGGTAATCTTGGGGTGTTGGGGGGTGGAGGTGCTATCGGAACAGGCGAAGGTGGAGGAGAAGCCACATCGGGCGAAAATGCGACTGTTGCCGCCGAACAGAGACTTAGGGAATTGGGCGTTCCCGAAGATAAGATTCGCAAAAGAGCGAGTAAGGTAGCCTCTAATATGCCTAAACAGGCAGTTAATGCTGCACCTGTTGAGCAGAAAGCAGAGGAAACCAATGTAGTGTCCGCTCCTACGGAAGATAACCCCACGGAAGAAAACAAAGGCACTCCTGCTCGTATGAGTTGGGATGAGATTATGAAAGACCCTGAATATAACGAGCGGATGCAGGCTGTTGTTCGGAGTCGGTTGAAATCGGCTAAGACTGCCGAGGATAACTTTGCAAAGATTACTCCTGCATTGGAGCTTCTTGCAAGGAAATATAATCTCGATCCTACGGACTATGATGCTATCACAAAGGCTGTCAGTGACGATGACGGTTACTATGAGGAAAAGGCTCTTGAGATGGGCGTTTCCGTTGAAACCGCCAAGAAAATTGACATGCAGGAAAGAGAGAGCGCAAGAGAAAAGGCACAGGCTGAAAGAACTCTGCAAGAGCAGAAGATTCAGCAGCACTTCATAAAGCTTGAACGGCAGGGAGAGGCTATGAAAAAGGTATTTCCTAACTTCGACCTTCGCACTGAGCTTCAGAATCCCGCCTTTGCTCGTATGACACATCCGAATGTAGGTATAAGCGTAGAAGATGCGTATTATGCTGTACATCGTAATGAAATACAGACAGCCGCTATGCAGGTGACAGCGCAGAAAACGGTACAGAAGATATCTAACGCGATTCAGGCAGGGAGCTGGAGACCTGACGAGTCAGGCACATCAAGTCAAGGACCTTCCGTGAGTACATTTGACTATTCCAAAGCGAGCCGTGAACAGAGAGAAGCCTTTAAAAAGGAGCTCCGCGCAAGACTGGCTCGTGGGGAGAAAGTGTATCCCGGACAGTAAACCGCAGCATACATTTCTCCTCATCAAAAACCAAAACAAATTTTATGAAGGAGAAATTAAAAATGAAAAAAATTCTTGAAAGAAAAATCAATCTTCAGCTTTTTGCTGAAGGAGGCACCGTGGTAAATACTCTTACCAATGGTTATGTAAATGCCTATACAGGCTCAAGTGAGGCGTTTAACGATACACATTCGCTTGCAGGCGAACTTAAGACCTTCTATGATACCGAGCTTCTGGAGAATGCTCGTGTAGAGATGTTCTATGCTCAGTTCGGTAAAAAGAAGACTCTCCCTGCAAAGCACGGCAATACAATAGAGTGGAGAAAGTGGAATACCTTCGCAAAGGCTGACAAGCTTCAGGAAGGTGTAATTCCTACCGGACAGAAATTCGGTATGAGTACCAAACACGGCGCTATCGGTCAGTATGGTACTTACACCGCTATCTCCGATACCCTTGAACTTCGCGCTTATGATGATACCATTCTCGGAGCAACTGAGGAAATGGGCGCATCTGCGGCAGAGACTCAGGAGACTCTTATCCGCGACGCCCTTCTTACAAACACCAATGTGCTTTACTGCGATAACATCACTATAGAAGATGAGAAAAAGACCGGCGCAACTCCTACTATGCCTGCGGAGATGGAAGCAACCGAGACCGTTATGAGTGCGTTCACCGCTCGTATGGTAAACAAGGCGGCTACCAAGATGAAGAAGGACAAAGTTCCTACTATCAACGGTAAGTACTACGCCGTTATTCATCCGTCTGTTTCAGAGGACCTTCGTAATAGCAAGGGGTGGATAGATGTACATAAGTACTCTGAGCCCTCGGAAATCTTCAATGGCGAGATTGGTGAGCTTCACAAGGTCAGATTCATTGAGAACGTATTTGCACCCGTTCTCGGTGGTGAAGATTATAACAACAAGGCAGGCACCAAGACCTATGCAACCTACTTCTTCGG
>CAZDIN010000188.1:0-1961 GCA_964505515.1 uncultured Eubacteriales bacterium
CGGTAACCTTTAAGGCAAGGTTCTACGGCGACTCTGACGGAAAGCTTGAGATCTCCAACGAGGAACAGGCAAATAAGATACTTTCCGAGCTTGACGGAGTCGATTATATAGTTGACAATGTCAAGAAGGGTGTCCGCCGTAAAAAACCGATGCCGCCGTTTATCACTTCCACAATGCAGCAGGAGGCTTCGCGAAAGCTCAACTTTACCGCAAAGCGCACGATGAGTATCGCTCAGGCGCTTTATGAGGGCGTTGACGTTGCAGGACTTGGAATGACAGGTCTTATCACCTACATGAGAACAGACTCCCTGCGCATTTCCGAAGAGGCACGTTCCGCCGCAGAAAGATACATTCTGCAGACCTACGGCAAGGACTATCTGCCCGAAAAGCGCACTTATTATAAATCCAAATCATCGGCACAGGACGCTCATGAAGCCATTCGTCCTACCATGCCTGAGCTTTCTCCCGACAAGGTCAAAAACGACCTGACCCCAGAACAGTTTAAGCTGTATTCGCTTATCTGGTCGCGCTTCATCGCAAGCCTTATGTCACAGTGTATTCAGGATACCGTCAGCGTTGATATATCGGCAGGTAAGTATCTGTTCAAGGCATCAGGATACACTGTACGTTTCAACGGTTACACTGCGCTTTATCAGGAAAGCAGTGACTCATCCGATGAGGATGAAAAGAATCTGCCTCCGATGAGAAAGGGCGACGAGCTTAAACTGAAAAAGCTCGATCCGACCCAGCATTTTACTCAGCCTCCTCAGAGGTATACCGAAGCGACCCTCATCAAAGCGCTTGAGGAAAAGAACATCGGCAGGCCGAGCACCTACGCTCCGATCATATCAACGGTTCTGCATCGTGACTATGTCGAAACCGAGAAGAAGTTCTTGAAACCCACCTCACTCGGTGAGATCGTGACCGAGCTGATGGAAAATCACTTTGCGAACGTCGTTGACGAATCCTTTACCGCAAAAATGGAAAAGGAACTTGATGAGATCGAAACAGGAAAGCGTAAATGGGTCAAGGTCATGGACCTGTTCTATGCCGATTTCTCTAAGACTCTCGCCAAAGCCGAGGAGACCATGAACGGTACCAAGATCAAGGTACCTGAGGTCGAGAGCGACGTCGTTTGTGACCTCTGCGGAAGAAAGATGGTCATCAAATCGGGCAGATTCGGGAAATTCCTTGCCTGTCCCGGCTTCCCTGAGTGTAAGAATACAAAGCCGATAGTTCAGGAAATGGCCGGACAGTGTCCCAAATGCAGCGGTAAGATCATTCAAAGAAAGTCAGCAAAGGGTCATAAGTTCTTCTGCTGTGAAAAAGGCAAGTCCTGCGGATTTATTACATGGGATGAGCCTACGGCTGAAAATTGTCCCGATTGCAGCAAGACCCTGTTCAAGAGCCGAGGCGGAATATTGAAGTGTCTGAATGAGGACTGCGGCTTCGAGAAGAAGATCGAGCGTAAAACTCGCAAGAAAGCAGATAAGGAATGAAAACAGTTAACGTCATCGGCGCAGGCTTAGCAGGGTGCGAGGCCGCACTGCAGCTTGCAAAGCGAGGAGTAAGGGTACGTCTGTTCGAGATGAAGCCCGAAAAACGCTCTGCCGCGCATCATACTGATCTGTTCGCCGAGCTGGTTTGTTCAAATTCACTTAAGGCGGCGCGGGTCGAATCTGCCGCCGGTCTGCTTAAAGAGGAAATGCGCCGTTTCGGATCGGTATGCCTTGATTCTGCCGACCGTTGCGCAGTTGCCGCAGGCGGAGCATTGGCTGTAGACCGCGACCGATTTTCCGAGTATATCACCGATGTCGTAAAGGGTCATGATAATATCGAGATCATTCATAAAACGGTTAATGAGCTTGATCTTACTCAGCCAACCATCGTTGCGACAGGCCCTCTTACAGACGACGCGCTGTTTGAGCGCATCTCTGAGCTTTGTAACGGAAGTCTGAGCT
>CAZDIN010000189.1:0-1934 GCA_964505515.1 uncultured Eubacteriales bacterium
GTCGCGGAGCTGACCGAGGGTTGCAACGGTAAGGACCTGAGTCTGTCCTCTTGTGAACAGGCCTGAACCGTGTGCTCTCGGGAGCAGACCGACTTCGGATGCCAAGGGACGAATATCATCTATTCCGCGTCCGTCAACGCGCTTCTTATCATTGATAAGCCAGCTGCGAACGACGAACTTCTGGAGCTTGTACATGCATTCCTCGATCTCGCCTGCATGTTCGCCCTCTTCCCCGTCGAACTTAGCGTGGACTTCCTCATAGATGGGCTTAAGGCGTGCATCGCGGATACGCTTATCGTCGGTATCCATTGCAAAGCGTACCTTCTCAACAGCAAATTCTTTAACTGCCTCGAAGAGATCATGATCGACCTCGCAGTCAACGAAATCAAACTTAGGCTTGCCGACCTGAGCAACGACATCCTTAATGAAGGAAACGATATGCTGGTTGAACTCATGAGCCTTAAGGATGGCGTCAAGCATGATGTCATCGGGAATCTCGTTAGCGCCCGCCTCGATCATCGCTACCTTTTTATCGGTAGAAACGACGGTTACATGCATCTGAGATTTCTGAGCCTGTGCCTGAGTGGGATTGAAGACGATCTCGCCGTCAACATAGCCGGCAACAACGCCGCTGACAGGTCCGTTCCAAGGAATATCGGAAATTGCGATAGCGCAGGAAGTACCCAGCATTGCAGTTATCTCGGGTGAGCAGTCGGGATCGGTCGACATGACGGTGCAGACGACAGAAACGTCGTTACGCATAGTCTTGGGGAAAAGCGGACGGATCGGACGGTCGATCATACGGGAAGCAAGGATAGCCTTCTCAGTGGGTCTTCCCTCGCGGCGCATAAATGAGCCGGGGATGCGGCCGACAGAGTAGAGCTTCTCCTCAAAATCGACGGAGAGCGGGAAGAAGTCGATTCCGTCACGGGGCTTTGCAGAAGCGGTTACAGCGCAGAAAACGGCAGTCTCACCGTATCTTGCCATAACAGAACCGTTTGCAAGCTGTCCGAGCTTACCGACCTCGATAGAAAAAGGACGGCCGGCGATCTCGGTTTTGAAAATCTGATAACCTTCAAACATTGATTTAACCTCCAAAAAATATATATTTTCGGGGCTTTTGCGGGATTAGCAATAAATTCATTACCCGACCGAATTCGGATAATCAATTCACTGCTAAATCGACCGCATCTTCCCCATTTGGAAACAAAGAAATGCGAAAGGCAGACCGATCGTTGCCGATCGGTCTGCCAAACCAAACTTACTTACGGATACCGAGACGAGCAATTATAGCGCGGTATCTCTCGACGTCCTTCTTCATCAGGTAGGAGAGAAGGTTACGTCTGTGACCTACCATCTTAAGCAAACCGCGGCGAGAATGATGGTCATTCTTATTAGCCTTCAGGTGCTCGGTAAGATCGTTGATACGCTTAGTCAGCAGAGCGATCTGTACTTCCGGAGAACCGGTGTCACCCTCATGGGTCTTGTACTCTTCGATGATTGCGTTTTTCTGTTCTTTCAGCATTTTTACACCTCATTAAAAATATTTTCGTCGAACCGAGACCAAGGCAAAGGTGCTTCCTGATGACAGGCATACGCCCTGGACACAGCACGCGAACAAAGTTATTGTACCACAAACATTTCAATTTGTAAATACCTAATTTTATGAAATTATCAACAAACCTCTTGACATCAAATTCGACATATTTTATTATAGTATAAAATGCCATTTCAAAGGTGTGAAAACAATGATCAACAGTGAGAAGAAGATGGAAACGATCGTCAATCTTGCCAAGAGCCGCGGCTTTGTATATGCAGGCAGCGAGATCTACGGCGGTTTGGCGAACACCTGGGACTACGGTCCTCTCGGTGCCGAGCTGAAGAACAACATCAAGCGCGCTTGGTGGAAAAAGTTTGTTCAGGAAAATCCCTAC
>CAZDIN010000190.1:0-1930 GCA_964505515.1 uncultured Eubacteriales bacterium
AACAAGACATTTCAAGAGGCGACTGCAGAAAGTAATGCGTGGGGACCTGATATTCACTACGCCTGCCACACCAATGCCTTCAACGGTATGACGAGGTATTCGGTGCTGTTGGTCTACAACGCAGTCGACGGAAATCCTGCTTATGAATGTGCCGAGGATATAGCTGATCTTCGACCTCAGGTCTATCCCGATCCCATATTTGTTAATCAAAACCGCAGTTTATACGAGATCCGTTATACGACCTCGCCCTGTGTTTATGACGAAATAGTTTTCCATGACAACGTCGATGATGCGACCCTGTTTCATGTAAGGATGCAGACCTTTGCAGAGCTTACCGCAAGAGGCTTCTGCGACTATTTTGATATTCCGTTTGTTCAGCCCGAGGGAGTAGGGCTTGAGCCGGGCGTTTTGGATACTCCCGCATCGTCGAGCGTGCCTGTCAGTTCAAGCGTTAACGCAGGTGACTCTGCGGATGACTATCAGGTGCGCTACAACGCCCTGAAAAACGAGATAAGACGGGTCATAACTGAGTTTTAGTGTGAAAAAAGTAAGCCGTGTTTTATCACGGCTTACTTTTTTATCGTCCCCAAAAGCGCTTTTTGGCGCGCTTGGTTTCAATGATCTCGATATAGCGTTTCCTTGCGCTTTCCACAGCGTCCTTCCAAGAGTAATATACCTTCTCGGCGGCACCTTTGCCGATCCTCTTAAGCCTCTCGCGGTTGCTGATAGCGTCCAGAATAACTTCGGTGCAGGAGTCGACCGTTTCATCGCAAAGAAAACCCGTCTGCTGATGCTCGACGCCCTCACTTGCACAGCTTTCACGCACAAGGACACTCGGACAGCTGCAGGCAGCGGCTTCTTTTACCACAAGTCCCGACGTGTCATAAGTCGAGGGAAAGAGGAACAGGTCGGCGGCTGAGTAGTATGCGCGCAGCTCTTCGCGGTCATAGATAGATCCCGTGAAAATAAAGCAGTCGCTCAATTCCGATTGCTCAACATATTGCTTGATAGCGTAAAGGTCATCTCCGTTTCCGACCAGCACCGTCTTGAACTTGACGCCCTGATTTTTCAGCCGTTTCATCGTGTCTACGATAAGACCGATGTTTTTATACCACATCATGCGGCCGACGAAAAGAAACACAAATTCGTCATCGCTGATGCCGTGCTTTTTCTTAAGCGCCGCAACAACATCGTCGGGGCTGCGCCTTTTCTCAAAGTCGGTACCGTTGGGCATAACGTGATATGCGCCCTTATATCCCAAAGACCTGAGGTTCTGACCTGCCCCGGAGGATACCACCCAAACCTCATCCATTCGCGAGATGTTGCCGATAATAAACTTTACAACAAATTTCTGGAACGCCTTGGTCGGCACCCGCCTTACAATGTCAACATCGAACTTGGTGTGATAGGTGAACACAACTGGCAGTCGGTTACGGCTGAGGTTTTTAAGATTGAGTGCAAGCACAGCGGAGGAAAAGGGGCAGTGCACATGAAGTATATCAAACTTTTTGTTCATCAATTCGGTAACCGAAAGCGGACCGAAGGGGTCACCCGAACGGTATCCTATGATCTTGTCGGTTGGAATAGAATGATATCGGTAGACTTCGTAAGGATAGTTGTCGGTAACGTGGGGATACTTGGGCGTGATGACGACAGGCTCATCCTCTGTACACAGGTTATCTGCGTAAGCCTTAACGGTATTTGCAACGCCGTCGATCATCGGCGGAAAGGAGTCGTTCAAAAGTCCGACCTTCAGTTTCATAAACTTCACCTCATAACTGTATAATAAACCGAACGGATGAAAAAGTCAATTTTCTTGGGGGATTTACTTTTTAATAAAAATGTTATATACTAATTATGAGTAATTAAAATCAAGGTGGGGTGTTATTATGCATAGTAATTTTTCAGTGTCCTTGGATAAAATTATAAA
>CAZDIN010000191.1:0-1922 GCA_964505515.1 uncultured Eubacteriales bacterium
CCTTAAGAGATACGGTGATCATGTTTTTCTTTGCATCCTCGATACCCTTACGGATAGCATCGGGAACTTCACGGGCTTTACCGAGTCCGAAGCCTACGTGTCCGGCGCCGTCACCGACGACCATCAGGGCGGTGAACTTCATAATACGGCCGCCTTTTACGGTCTTGGATACGCGGTTCAGCGCTACCATGCGCTCCTGCAGATCAAGGGTAGATGCGTCAATTTTAGTAGCCAAAAGTATTCTCCTCCCTTAATTAGAACTTGAGGCCGCCCTTGCGGGCACCTTCGGCCAGTTCTTTGACGCGGCCGTGATAGATGTATCCGCCGCGGTCAAATACGACCTCGGTGATACCCTTTGCAGCAGCGCGCTCGGCGATCAGTTCGCCAACCTTGAACGCAGCCTCTTTATTGCCGCCGTAGCCGAAATCCTTTTCGACACTGGAGGCGCTTACCAGAGTAGTTCCGGTGATATCATCAATGATCTGAGCGTAAATGTTGGTGTTGGAACGGAAAACGTTGAAACGAGGACGCTCAGCAGTACCGCTAATCTTGCCACGCACACGGACATGACGATGCAATCTTGCTTTATTGCTGTCTGGCTTATTAACCATTTATCTCACTCCTTTACTTCTTTCCGCCCTTACCGGCCTTGCCCTCTTTGTGCCTTACATATTCGCCTTGGTAGCGAATACCCTTGCCCTTATAAGGCTCAGGCGGGCGCTTCTCGCGGACTTCGGCGGCAAACTGGCCAACTACCTGCTTATCCGCACCCGAAACAACGATAGTGTTCGGATCCGGAACGTCGATCTTGATGCCATCGATCTCAGGCATGATCACCTGATGTGAAAAACCGATGTTCAGTACCAGGTTGCTTCCCTGCTTCTGAGCACGGTAACCGACACCCTTTACCTCGAGGGTCTTGCTGTAACCGTTGGTTACACCTTCGACCATGTTGGCAACTAATGTGCGGCTCAGGCCGTGCAGAGAGTTGGTCAACTTGGTGTCGTCGGTTGTTTTAACGAGGATCTCGTTGCCCTCAACCTCGACGGCGATCTCCTTGCGGATGATCTGTGTAAGGGTACCCTTGGGTCCCTTGACCGTTACTTCCTGACCGTTGATCTTAACATCAACGCCGGCAGGGATAGCGATCGGCTTCTTTCCAATTCTTGACATAACCGACGACCCCCTTACCAGACGAAAGCGAGAACTTCGCCGCCAACGTTAGCGGAGCGAGCCTGCTTGTCAGTCATAATACCCTTGGAAGTGGAGAGGATCGCGATTCCGAGGCCCTTCATGACCTTGGGCATATCCTCAACATTGGTATAAATTCTCAAACCGGGCTTTGAAACCCTGCGCAGACCGGTGATGACCTGCGACTTGTTCGGTCCGTACTTCAGGACAATATGGATCATGCCCTGTTTACCGTCTTCAGCAACGGTGAAGCTGCTGATGTAACCCTCATCGACAAGAATCTGAGCGATCGCCTTCTTCATGTTGGAAGCGGGAACATCGACCGAATCGTGCTTTGCCGAGTTCGCATTACGAATGCGAGTAAGCATATCGGCAATTGTATCGGTGATTTGCATAACCGTTTACCTCCTTACCAGCTGGCTTTCTTGACTCCGGGGATCTCGCCCTTATAGGCAAGCTCTCTGAAGCAGATTCGGCAGACGCCATACTTGCGAAGATAGGCATGAGGCCTACCGCAGATCTTGCATCTGTTATAAGCACGGGTGGAGAACTTCGGAGTTCTCTGCTGCTTAATCTTCATTGATGTCTTAGCCACGATAGTCCCTCCTTACTTCGCAAACGGGGCACCCATCAGAGCCAAAAGCTCGCGTGCCTCTTCGTCTGTGTTCGCAGTGGTAACAAAGCAGATGTCCATACCGCGAACCTTGTCGATCTTATCGTAGTCGATTTCA
>CAZDIN010000192.1:0-1921 GCA_964505515.1 uncultured Eubacteriales bacterium
TGCCCGTGTACAACGCGGCAAAGAAAAAGCCGGTGGATTCTATCCGATCATTATAAAAAGAGGCTTGGTATCCGAATAGTTTGTAGCATACGAAAAAAGACTTTGCTCAGCCCAAGTGTTCTTAAGAACGCTTGGGCTGGAAATTGCTATAAAATCACTACCCGAAAAAGAGTTTCGTTTCTCTCTTCTTCGGGTAGTTTTGTTTTATACTGTCACAAGCGGGGAGGATGTATATCAAATTCCACTTGTTATGCTCATTTCAAGGCGGTGAGGCTTATATCCGCTTTTTCGCTTTTTCTATCAGCAACGGGAGTAACGTTGCCCTTGTTCTCATTATTTTTGCTCGTTTTGTTAGTTTTTTTGTGTCATATCTTGAAATGATGTAATATTGTTGCTATAATATGTTTACAGAATGTTCAAAATTAGGAGGGAATTATGAGCAGACAAACCGATATTAAGGCTCTGCGCGGACTGCGCGACACCATTATCGAAACAAGGGCCATGATAAACATGTCCGAGCGTGAGCTGGCGCAGTATGAAGCGTGCGAAAAAGAGTTGACAGGTACAAAGTTTGTTTTTAAGCCTCTTCCCACCAATAACGAGGAAGCGGCGAGAGCCAATTTCAAAAAGGCGTGGACCGACAAGTACAGCGATCCGGACCCTATGAAGAATCGCGTGAGAGTTATCGTTACTATCCTGCTCGCTATCTTTGGAGTGCTGGCGATAGTGGATCTGGCTACCGCGAGCGGCTTTTTCTTCACCGACGTTGCTCAGGTCAAGAACATCAACAGCCGCTTTTTTGAGGGCCATTACTGGTTCGCCTATGTGGTGCAGGTCGTTTTCTATGTCGCGGGTATTCTGTTTACTTGGTGCTTCTTCAGTGACTTCCTTATGGGAGGCATTGTTGGTATTATCATTACCCTCGGTGTTTCCGGCCTGCTGCACGGTTTTATTGCCAGCAGTTTTGGCGGCAAGACGGCCTTCTGGCTGTACGTTATCGGCATCGGTCTTTCCTTTATCAGTGGCTGGATCGTATCTATCGTGTATGCGGTCAAGAAAAAGCTTCCGCACCTCAATGCTCAGCAGAAGGCTGTTGTAGCGCAGGAAAAGCAGAAGGATATCGAGAACGCTGCCAAAAACGTCGACAAAGAGAAGCAGGACAAAGAAGAATGGCAGGCGTGGTGGGACGTACATAAGTATGAGCTCGACGAGCAGATGGACATTCACATGGATATGGCGAAGTCGGCGCTTGATAAGGCAGAGGAGTTGCAGGCGCAGGTTGAGGACAGCGACGTTTTGGGCCCGAACGAAAAGGACGTTGCCATCATTGATTGGCTGATTTATTTTATCGAGGGACACCGTGCCGACAGCATCAAGGAGGCGTTGCAGCAGTACGACCTGATGCAGCATAATGAGAAGATGCTGGAGATCGAGCGGGAGAAATATAATCTTGAGGTCGCCCGTATCCAGAAGGAAAACGCCGACCGCGAGAGAGCGCTTGAGCAGGAACGATATCACCAGATGCGGATGGAGGCCGAGGCAAGAAGGGCCGCCGACATGCAGGCGCAGGTCGCCGCCAATACCGCTGCTATGCGTGATTCAGCCGAGCGCATGCGAAAGGAAGCGGCGTGGAACGCGTCGGCGGCTGCTGCAACGCAACAGCAGATCGCTGCTGACGTTTCCTTCCAGCGCATGCAGAATTATTACAATAACTAAAACAAAAAAGCTCTCCTTCGCAAGAAGGAGAGCTTTTTTGAAGTAAGAGGTTATAGTGAATAGGGAAGAAGTATTGCGGCTTTGCCTCTTTTGTGGTACGGTTGAGGCACAATAGGGACAAGTAATTATTTTTGGTATGATTTTCAATGTATCGGTATGATTTTTGTCATACCATCAAAATAGAGTTATCTCGTAATTTCGGGAT
>CAZDIN010000193.1:0-1901 GCA_964505515.1 uncultured Eubacteriales bacterium
AACAACAGCTAAAATAATACTTAATATTCTTTTCATAATTTTAAGACTCCTTTCCGTATGTGCTCTGGACTTCCTTAATAATGTAGTCCTGAACAGCGTCGGGGCCCATAACAGCGAGCAGATCGTGAGGATTGAGCGCACCCTCTGTCAGGCACTGGCCCTTTTCAACGATGTCGCCCTCGTTGACGCGGATACGGTAGCCAAACGGAACGGTGTAGGTGCACATTTCGGGGTTTTCGAGGTCTTCACTTGTGATGACGATCTCGCGGTTGCGCTTGACCTCCTGAAAACTTACCTTACCTTCAATCTCGCTTATGATAGCTGCACGCTTTGGCTTTCTTGCCTCGAACAGCTCTTCAACACGGGGAAGACCCTGAGTAATATCTTCAGCGTCGACAACACCGCCGGTGTGGAAGTTACGCATCGTAAGCTGGGTACCGGGCTCACCGATCGACTGCGCCGCAATGATACCGACGGATTCACCGACGGTTACAGGCAAGCCGTTAGCGAGGTTGATGCCGTAGCACTTGCGGCAAACGCCTCTGCGTGACTTACAGCCGAGTATAGAGCGGATAGCAATTGACGGATAAGGTGTATTCTGATTGTGCTGTTCGGTTTTGATGATCTTTACAGCCAGATCGTCAGTGATCATAGTGTTGTTATCTACAACCACCTCGCCGGTTGCGTTATCTACGCAATCATTGATAAGGAAGCGACCGACAAGTCTTTCATCGAGACCTTCGATAGGCTTGTCGCTGTACTTCTCTTTGAGAGCGGCGACACGTTCTTCGACAGTGGGCTCTTTGCCGTTTGCGGCGGTAAGCTCAGCAATAATCTCAGCATCACGCTGCTTAAAGATGTCAAGGCTCTTGTCGTAAATATCGGTAACGACGAGGCCGTTGTCAGAACAGCAGTCGTCATCACGGATGATAACGTCCTGAGAAACGTCAACAAGACGTCTGGTAAGGTAACCCGAGTCAGCAGTTCTAAGAGCAGTGTCAGCCAAGCCTTTACGCGCACCGCGTGATGAAATAAAGTATTCCAAAACGTTGAGGCCTTCACGGTAATTAGAACGAATCGGGATCTCGATGGCACGGCCTGAGGTGTTCGCGATAAGTCCGCGCATACCTGCAAGCTGACGGATCTGGTTCATAGAACCACGAGCGCCTGAATCCGCCATCATGAATATCGGGTTGTAATCGTCAAGGTTGTCTTTAAGTGCGTTCGCTACCTTATCTGCGGTTTCGTTCCACAGCTTGATGGTTTCATTGTACCGCTCATCAGCAGTCAGGAAGCCTCGTCTGTACTTGGCCTGAATCTTCTCGACCTGTTTATCGCTCTCGGCAACATACTCATACTTCTGCGGCGGGATAATTGCGTCGCATACAGCAACGGTTATAGCACCGCGTGTAGAATACTTGTAGCCGTTTGACTTGATCTTATCAAGAACTATTGCCGATTCTGAGGTGCCGTGAATCTTGATGCAGCGGTCGATTATCTTGCCGAGCAGTTTCTTACCGACCTTGTTTTGGATAACGTCGGCTTCACTCTCTATCGTGGCCTTGTTGGGGTCCTTGCGGGTAAAGCATATCTCAAGGTCGAGTTCGTGGCCTTCCTTGGTGCGGTCAACAAAGCCGAGGTCCTGCGGGATAGACTCATTGAATATAAGCGCACCTACGGTAGCATCTATCATTCTTGTTACGGTCTCGCCGTTTACCTCACCGGTCATACGCACGCGTATGGGAGAATGAAGACCGACGACCTTTTCATTGTAAGCCATAACGGCTTCGTCCTTGTTGCGGAACACCTTGCCCACGCCCGGTTCATCAAACTTGCAAAGCGAAAGGTAGTATGAACCGAGGATCATATCCTGAGTAGGAACAGTAACCGGCTTACCGTCG
>CAZDIN010000194.1:0-1889 GCA_964505515.1 uncultured Eubacteriales bacterium
AGTTGCGTAGCAGATGTACTCGGCGTTTGCCTTTGCGACCTCAGGCTCAAGCAGAAAATTAATAAACATCATGGCAGCGTCATAATTACCGCAGTCCTTCGGGACACAGATGGAGTCAACGAACTCATTTACACCCTCTTTGGGATAGACAAACGCAAGGTCCTCGTTCTCCTCCGCCATTGTGAGATAATCACCTGCATAATAAGGCGCTATAGAAGCAGAGCCGCTTTCCATTTTATTAAAGACCTCGTCCATAACCCGTCCCTGCAGTATCTCATTTTGCTCTTTAAGCTTATCTGCGGCGGCATCCCATTCGTCCTTATCCGAAGTGTTGAGGTCGATTCCCAAATACAACTGAGCAATAGCAAATGCATCACGCGAGTTATTAAAGGTCAAGATCTGATCCTTATATTTTTTGTCCCACATGATGCCCCAACTGTCAGGCTTCTCGGTAACGACGGTTGTGTTGTAGATAAGACCAACCATACCGATGGAGAACGGAACGGTATACTTTTCGTCAGGGTCAAAATACATTCCAGTATAAGTCTTGTCGATATTTGAGTAGTTGGTAAGCCTTGAATAATCGATCTCTGCAAGTCTGTCTTCGTTAACAAGACGTTCGATCATATAGTCGGACGGTATGATTATGTCATACGACACCGCGCCGCTCTTAAGCTTCGCGTACATCGTTTCGTTGCTTTCATACATGCTGTAGTTGACTTCAATACCGGTAAGCTTCTCAAACGCCGCGATAACGTCCAAGCTGCCTTCACTACCGTCGGAGATATACTCACCCCAGTTGAAGACGTTCAAGGTGGTTCCTGCGAGCTCCTGAGTATAGGTGCCCGAAAGGTTTTCAACTACATCGTTCGACGAAGAGCAACCTGTCATCAGCATAACCTGTGCTGTCAATACAAAAGCCAAGATCACAGAGAAAACTTTTTTCAATGGGATGCCTCCTTATTATATTTTTCGTCAGATTTGTTCTGTGCAACATTGATGATTATCAGCAGAACAAGCACAACGAGGAAAATGATACTTGAAAGTGCGTATTTATCGGGTTTGACAGATTTCTTGACCGCAGAATAAATGACTATCGGCAGGGTCTGGAATTCGGGGCCGCTTGTAAAATAGCTTATCACGAAGTCGTCAAGCGATAGTGTAAACGACATGATGAAGCCTGTCAGGATTCCCGATGAGATGGACGGAAGGACCACCTTGAAGAAGGACTGCACGGGCGTGCACCCTAAGTCCTCAGCAGCTTCAGCAAGATGCTTGTCGGTTTGATGAAGCTTTGGAAGGATGTTCAATATTACATACGGCAGGTTGAAGGTAATATGCGCGATCAAAAGTGTCCAGAAGTTCAGCTTATTCTGCGCGCCGATCAAGCCGAATATAAACACAAACAGCAGCATCATGGATACACCTGTTACGATATCGGGATTCATCATCGGAATATTTGTTACAGCCATAACAGATGAGCGCAGAAACTTCGACCTCATGTGAAAAATGCCGACTGCAGCAATCGTTCCAAGAAGCGTTGCAATTACCGCAGAAGTAACAGCGAGAATCAAGGTGTTTTTGACCGATTCGATGGTTGCGCTGTCGTTAAGAAGCTCTGCATACCACTTAAAAGAGAAGCCCTGCATAACAGACGTGCTTCTTCCGGAATTGAAGGAAAAGATGACCATGACGGCTAACGGCGCATACAAGAACGCCATTATAATGCCCGTTAAGATTCTTCCTGTGTGCTTCATACGACGATCTCACCGCCTTCACTGTCGGAGAACCGATTCATGATCGCAGTACATATCAGAATGAGTATCATCAACACCAGTGACAAGGAAGCGCCGAGGTTATAGTTAGCGGCTTCCATAAACTGACGCTCG
>CAZDIN010000195.1:0-1869 GCA_964505515.1 uncultured Eubacteriales bacterium
TTTACATTCAAGCGTATGCCGAGGGATAAGATACTGTCCCGTATTTCGCAGAAGACAATGCTAAACAGAAGCCGTATGCGTGATGTGGGCGATACCAGACAGGACTATGAAGAGCTTGACAGTGCAATCGCAAGCGGATTTTACTTAAAAGACGGTATGAACCGCACCGGTCAGGACTTCTACTATATGTCAACCGTAATCGAGGTAACCGCAGATAATACCGACGATTTAGAGGAACGTGTTGCGGATGTGATTACCCTCTGTGCATCAATGAATATGGTGGTAAAGCGTGCCGACTATAAGCATGAACAATGCTTTTTATCAGCACTTCCGACACTTTCAATAGACAGCGATATTGAAAGAAAGTCAAGACGAAATGTTCTGACCGATTCACTTGCAGCAGCCTTTCCGTTTTCGTCCTTTGAAATTTATGACGAGGGCGGAATCTTTTTAGGGCTTAATAAATACAACAGAAGCATTGCTATCCTCGACATCTTTGATAGTGATAAGTACGCAAACGCAAACGGCTGTATCTATGGTACGACAGGTGCAGGCAAGACGTTTCTTCTTCAGAGTATGGCATTAAGGTACAGAATGCAGGGTACACAGGTGTTTATCATCGCTCCCGTAAAAGGACACGAATACATAGATGCTTGTGAGGCAATCGGCGGTAAGTATATCAAAATCGCACCGTCGTCAAAGGACTGTATCAATATAATGGAGATACGGAAAACAAGCCTTTCAACCGACTATGAGATTAAAGAGGATACGAGAGACGATTCTATCCTTGCAGAGAAGATGCAGAGTCTTATGATTTTCTTCACACTGATTAAGAGCGATATAAAGCAGGACGAGTTAAATTTATTAGACAGTGCGGTAATCCGCACCTATGCAAAGTTCGGGATAGGGTTTGAGAATAAATCCCTGTTTGACGAAAAAGGAAATTTTAAGAAAATGCCGACCTTAAAGGACTTATATAACGAGCTTTTAACAAGACCGGAAACAAAATCTCTTGCTCTCATGATAGAGAAGTTTGCAATCGGTTCTCTGTCATCCTTCGGAAGAGAAACCAATGTAGACCTTAATAACAAGTACATTGTGCTTGATATGACCGAAATGACCGAGAGCTTAAAGCCGATAGGGATGTTTATGGCACTTGATTTTGTGTGGGATAAGGCAAAGGAGAGCCGTATCCAGAAAAAGGTCATCTTCTTAGACGAGCTTTGGACGCTGATAGGCTCCGGTTCAAACCGGCTGGCAAGCGGGTATGTGCAGGAAATTTTCAGACTCATCCGCGGCTTTGGCGGAAGTGCAATTCAGGCAACACAGGACTTGTCCGGCTGCTTCTCATCCGACGGCGGCAGGTTCGGAAAAGAGATATTAAACCTTTCAAGCTTCAAAATAGTTCTGCACTTGGAGGAGGACGAAGCCTTTACAGTGCAAAAGCATCTGTCCTTATCGGATGAGGAAACAATGCAGATTATCAGAAGCGGCAGAGGAGAGGCACTCCTTTGTGCTAACAAGAACAAGGTGTGTGTCGAGATACAGGCATCACCTGTTATCTATGACCTGATAACTACAAAGAGAACAGACTTAGAGAAAAGGAGAAGAGCGAATGGATCAGTATAAAAGAACATTATCGGAACTGCAAAACGACACCATAAAAGTAATGCAGTGCTTATCAAGACTTTTAATGTCAAACAGCGAATCAAAGAGCGTTATCGAAAAGGGCATTGACGATTATTTCTACGAGCTTGAAAGCCTGTGTGTAAAATCAAGAACAGTTTTAGAGGGCTATCGTGAAAAGCCTGAGCCGGCAGAGGAAGCACCTGTCGATTCACGGCTTAATAATGTGTACGGGTATATTGA
>CAZDIN010000196.1:0-1236 GCA_964505515.1 uncultured Eubacteriales bacterium
TGGGCTACGTTGTAAAGCTCGTTACTGCAGGCTATGGATCAGATATGGTCATTATGTGCGGCGTCGGCTCCGACGGCGTTGTCACCGGTGCGGTCTGTCTTTCCTCAAACGAGACCCTGAGCAAAGAAAAGACCTATGGCGAGAGCTTTATTGATAAGGATGCAAGCGGCGTTGATGCAGTAGATACTATTGCAGGTGCCACAAAAACCACCGCAGCATACAAAAACGCTATCAAGGATGCGCTTAATACTGCGGTAATTCTGGGCGGCGGCTCGGTGGATATCCGCACCGAAGAAGAAATTCTCGCAGACAATCTGGCCGCTGCTCTGCCGAACGGAGAAAACAGGTTTACCAAGCTGTTCCTCGTTGAAGTTATTGAAGGCGTTGACGCCATATATGCGGCCGATAATAACGCAGGATATGTTTGTGTGGTGGGTGAGCAGTTTGTAGGCGTGGATGCAGCAGGTGCTGTGCTGACCGAAGGTGTAGCAGACACCTCCGTTATCACCGATGCAATAGCAAAGATCACAGCAACCACCTACAGTGACATAGATCTGACCGCCTATGACGGCCTTGCTGACTTCGTGCTTTCCGCAAAAAAGACCGCGTCAGGCAACTACGTTGTGGAAACCAAGGGTGCAGGCTACGGCATCAAGGGCGGTAGTGAGTATCATCCTGCTTCCAATGAATATATCGTCGTGCGCGTATCGATGACCGCTGACGGCAAGATAATCGACTGTATCACAGTTTCCGAGGCCGAGACCGACGGTCTGGGCGATGCCTGCGCTGACGAGAGCTTCTACGGTCAGTTTGTAGGCAAGACCGAGTCAGACTACACTGAGATCGACGCTATCAGCGGTGCAACGATGACAACCGACGGTTACAAGCAAGCAATTCAACGAGCCTTTGAAGCTGTAAGTATATTGAACGGAGGTGACCGATAATGAACAAAAACAGCAATCTCTCTGTTTTGATAAACGGGATAATCAAAGAAAATCCCGTGCTGGTGCTCATTCTCGGCACCTGTCCCACCTTGGCTACCACCAACACAGTTGACGGTGCCTTTGGTATGGGACTTGCCGCTTTGGCGGTTCTTGTTTGCTCAAACGTGTTTATTTCTCTGCTTCGAAAGATCATTCCAGAAAGCATGCGTATCCCCTGCTATATCGTTATTATAGCCGGTTTCGTTACCATAGTTAAATTGCTTGTTCAGGCATTTATGCCCGATCTCTATGC
>CAZDIN010000196.1:1246-1863 GCA_964505515.1 uncultured Eubacteriales bacterium
TGATCTGATCACGGTAAACTGCATCATTCTCGGCCGTGCCGAAATGTTTGCCAACAAGAACCCTGTGATCAGGTCTGCACTCGACGGCATCGGCATGGGACTTGGCTTCACCATTGCGCTGTGTGCGATGGCAATCATTCGTGAGGTGTTCGGCGCCGCTTCCTTCGCAGGCATTCCCATCTCCTTTATGCAAGATTACAAGATCGAGTTCCTCACCAAAGCCCCCGGCGGTCTGTTGGTCTACGGTCTGCTGATCGCATTGGTGTACGTTATCACAAAGGGAAAGGCTCCCTCCAAGACCTCATTCTCCTGCGAGGGCTGTCCCAACGCAAGCAGTTGTCACCTTGAAAGCTGTTCTAAGAAAGGAGCTGAGAATTGATGGATATGTTCAAGACCCTTATCGTCATCCTGCTCTCCTCGGTTCTTGTAGACAACTATGTTCTCAGCCGATTCTTAGGAATATGCCCTTTTCTCGGCGTATCAAAAAAGCTTAATCAAGCCGTCGGCATGGGCGTTGCGGTTACGGTCGTTATGCTGATCGCTACCGCTGTGACATGGCCGATACAGTATTACGTTCTCAACGCGCTGAACTTAGGATATTTGCAAAACATCGTGTT
>CAZDIN010000197.1:0-1846 GCA_964505515.1 uncultured Eubacteriales bacterium
TCTTGCCTTTATCTTTACCGGAGATAACAATAACGGTATCTCCCTTTTTCAGTTTCAAAGAATTCATTTTGGCCCCTCCTTACAGTACTTCGGGAGCCAGAGACAGGATCTTCATGAAGTCCTTCTCACGAAGCTCTCTTGCAACCGGTCCAAAGATACGGGTGCCGCGGGGGTTCTTGTCTTCCTTGATGATGACGGCTGCGTTGTCGTCAAACTTAACGTAGCTGCCGTCAGCACGACGCATACCCTGCGCAGTTCTTACGATAACTGCCTTTACGACGTCACCCTTCTTAACCTGTCCGCCGGGAGCTGCTTTTCTGACGGAGCAGACGATGATATCGCCAATGTTGCCATACTTTACTACCGAACCGCCCATAACGCGGATGCACTTTACTTCCTTGGCGCCGGTGTTGTCAGCAACTTTTAACAGTGACTCCTGCTGTACCATTGTAAATTGCCTCCTTTAGCGAGCTTTTTCGATAATCTGGACGAGACGCCATCTCTTGTCCTTGGAAAGAGGACGGGTCTCCATAACCTCTACAGTATCGCCGATGTTGCACTCGTTATTCTCGTCGTGTGCCTTCAGCTTGTAGGTATTCTTAATGATCTTCTTGTATAACGGATGCTTTACTCTATCTTCGATTGCAACCACGATGGTCTTATCCATCTTGTTGGATACAACGCGGCCGACTCTCGTCTTACGGAAAGCTCTCTGTTCCATATTCTAGTTACCTCCCCTTACATTGCCGCGCCGGACTTCTCACGAATCACGGTCTTGATGCGCGCGATATCGTGGCGTACGTCAACGATCTTCATGGGATTATCGAGCTGGTTGGTTGCATTCTGGAAACGAAGGTTGAAGAGATCTTTCTTAAGGTCGTTCAGCTTGACATTCAGCTCTTCAACGGTCATTTCGCGTAACTCTTTAGCCTTCATTCTCTTCACCGCCCTTAGCTTCCAGCGCTTCGCGCTTCACAAACTTGGTCTTTACGGGAAGCTTGTAGCCTGCAAGACGCATAGCCTCGCGTGCTTCAGCTTCGGTAACGCCGGCGATCTCAAACATGACACGGCCGGGCTTAACAACTGCTACCCAGTACTCGGGAGAGCCCTTACCGGAACCCATTCGGGTCTCAGCAGGCTTCTCAGTGATAGGCTTGTCGGGGAAAATCTTGATCCAAACCTGACCGCCGCGGCGAATGAAACGAGTCATCGCGATACGAGCAGCCTCGATCTGTCTGGAAGTGATCCAGCAAGGCTCGGTGGCCTGCAGGCCGTAATCACCGTAGGCAATGAAATTGCCGCGGCTTGCCTTGCCCTTCATGCGACCGCGCATCACGCGACGGCGCTTGACTCTCTTAGGCATCAACATGACTTACTTTCCTCCCTCCGCGGACTTAGGAGCCTTCTTGGCGCGGGGCAGCACCTGGCCCTTGTAAATCCACACCTTAACGCCGATACGGCCGTAAGTGGTGCTGGCTTCTGCAAAGCCGTAGTCGATGTTCGCACGCAGGGTCTGCAGAGGAATGGAACCCTCATGGTAGCCCTCGGAGCGAGCGATTTCCGCGCCGCCCAGACGGCCGGAAACCTGCATCTTGATTCCCTTGGCGCCGCTGCGCATCGCAAAACCAAGGTTCTGCTTCATCGCACGACGGAAGGAAACGCGCTTTTCAAGAGACTGAGCAACCTTCTCGGCAACCAGCTGGGCGTCAGCCTCAGGCTGCTTGATCTCGAGAATGTTCAGGGAAACCGTCTTGCCGGTGAAGGCTTCGATTTCCTTCTTCAGCGCCTCAGCGCCCGCGCCGCCGCGGCCAATCACAATGCCGGGCTTGGCGGTGAAGATGTTAAC
>CAZDIN010000198.1:0-1844 GCA_964505515.1 uncultured Eubacteriales bacterium
TCGAGAACCTGACCGCAACCACCCTGCGTAACATCATCGGTGATCTGGAGCTTGACGCTACCCTTACCTCGCGCGACGTCATCAACTCAAAGATCACCAACGTGCTTGACGAGGCAACTGACGCATGGGGCATCAAGATCAACCGCGTTGAGCTGAAGAATATCATGCCGCCAAAGGAGATCCAGGACTCCATGGAGAAGCAGATGAAGGCTGAGCGTGAGCGCCGCGAGAAGATCCTGCAGGCCGAGGGTGAAAAGAAGTCTGCCATCCTCGTTGCCGAGGGTGAAAAGGCATCGGCCATCCTGCGCGCCGAGGCTGAGAAGGAGTCGGCTATCCTGCGTGCCGAGGCCGTCAAGGAAGCAAAGATCCGCGAGGCTGAGGGTGAAGCCGAGGCTATTCTGAAGATCCAGCAGGCGACTGCCGACGGTATCAAGATGATAAATGAATCCGCGCCGACCGGCGAGGTCTTGAAGCTTAAGTCGCTCGATGCCTTTGCCGCCGCCGCCAACGGTCAGGCGACCAAGATCATCATTCCGTCCGAGATTCAGGGCATCGCAGGCCTTGCAGCAGGCATTGTTGAAGCCGTAGGCAAGTAAGGATAAAGAAAAATGTTAAGGGCACACTTCATTGCGAGGTGTGCCCTTCTGTTATGTTTAGGCAGTCAGCTGAATACCATTATATATAGACATCACAGGAGGGGACGACCTTGTTTTTATCCGTAAAGCTTTCACCTGCGCGGCTGTTAGCCTTTGTATGCGTCGTAGTCTGCGCCATCTTAGCCCATGACGCGTGGCGCACTGCGCAAGCAGAACCGCCCATAGAATTGGCAACCGATTTTGACCGTGCGGCATACCTTAAGGACATAGGGCTTGAGGTAGACCCACAGCCCGTGTGGACCAAACAGCTTTCTCTTACCGACCGACCCGACGATGCGCTCGCTACATACATCTCCGTCCTTGAAAAGCAGGGCTACCGCCCACTTGACTATGCAGGAGAAGACCTCACGATGTACTGCTACCGCTCGACCGCCGACCCGACTGTTTACGGACGGGTATTGCTGTGCAAAAACGAGCTGGTCGGCGCAGACAAAATCCATGCCAGCCCTGACGCACAGATCAGCGAGCCGATAGCAAGCGCCGATGCTCAAACGGCAACGCTTTTGTCGGCTTTTGAAAACCTATGGTCGAAATTTAACATTGATACACAATCAACCGACTGCAATTTTGTGAAAGGTGCTTAAATTGTCAATTTGCATTCGTGAAAATTCATAAAGCAACACGCAAAAGTTTGGACACAAAAAGCATAGTAATATGGGGATTAGTTTGGTATAATATGAAAGCAAAGAATAGGGTGGGGCAAAATATCACCCTTTTAGTAAACAGGAGGTTTATCCATGGCAAGCTTAACTCTTAAAAACATCTATAAGAAATACCAGGGCAATGTTGTTGCCGTTTCGGATTTCTGCTTGGAAATTCAGGACAAGGAATTCATCATTCTTGTCGGCCCTTCCGGCTGCGGTAAGTCCACCACCCTGCGTATGATCGCCGGTCTTGAGGAAATCTCCGACGGTGAGCTCTACATCGGCGACAAGCTGGTTAACGACGTTGCACCGAAGGATCGCGATATCGCGATGGTTTTCCAGAACTACGCTCTTTATCCGCATATGACCGTGTTTGAGAACATGGCATTCGGTCTTAAGCTGCGCAAGACTCCGAAGGATGAGATCAAGCGCCGCGTTGAAGAGGCCGCCCGTATCCTTGACATTGAGCACCTGCTCGACCGTAAGCCGAAGGCTTTGTCCGGCGGTCAGCGTCAGCGTGTTGCTCTCGGACGTGCTATCGTTC
>CAZDIN010000199.1:0-1801 GCA_964505515.1 uncultured Eubacteriales bacterium
GTAGAGCCCATATATACCATGTTTTTGCGGTCGCCGAGCGGCACGTCATCGTTGCCGTCCTTCAGGTTGATTATATCGATGAACTTGGTGACGGGCACCGATTCACCCGTCAGCGCCGCCTCCTCAATTTTAAGGCTTGCGCTTTCGAGCAGTCTTCCGTCGGCAGGGACGGCATCGCCTGCTTCAAGCAGAACAACGTCACCCACAACAAGATCCTCGCTGCGAATGGTAACGATCTTGCCGTCGCGCAGCACCTTAGAGGTCGCCGCCGCCATTTCCTGCAGGGCTTCGATCGCCTTCTCCGCCTTGGACTCCTGATATACTCCGAGCACGGCGTTGATGATGACCACCGCCAAGATGATGATAACATCGGCAAAGCTCTCGTTTTCGATGACGGCAAGCACTCCGCTTATCGCGGCCGCCGCAAGCAGTACAAGGATCATCGGGTCTGCCAT
This sequence comes from uncultured Eubacteriales bacterium, assembly GCA_964505515.1. GTDB lineage: Bacteria > Bacillota > Clostridia > Oscillospirales > Acutalibacteraceae > RGIG2206. The sequence goes on from CAZDIN010000199.1 coordinate 456, forward strand.
CTGTGCAAAGAATCTGCTGATAAGAGAAGGCTTCTTTGCCTCCTTGAGTCTGTTCTTGCCGTTGGCGGCAAGTCTGGCCTCAGCCTCCTGCTGCGTCAGACCCTCACGCGAGCCATGCACCTGCGCGAGTACCTGTTCGACATCCTCACAATAATGCTTCATCGTGTTTTCCCCTTTCACGCATTATTATTATGCAATTTTTCTATAAAAAAACAGACTTATCAGCAGGGCTGCCCCTGCCGATGAGTCTGGTCATTTCATACAAGCCAAGCGCCGTATCGGCACCATGTGTGTTGAACTTGTCACAGGCGAAGCCTGCCGACTACTCCCTCAAAGGCAATATCATAATACCATATATACTAAAATTTGTCAACGCGCTTTTCTTGAAAAAAATTCCACAAATAGTTTGCGACCGACCTCACATACTACATGTGTACTTCAGAAACGGAGGTATGAGTCAATGGAAAACAAGTGCAACAAGTGTATTGAATGCACCGTCGATGAGTGCCGTCATCACAGCATGAGCGAGAATTACTGCACCCTCGACAAGATCCTTGTCGGTACGCACGAAGCCAATCCTACTATGGATCAGTGCACCGACTGCATGTCCTTCGACCGCAAATAAGGTTAAAGGGGACAGTAAGGCAGCCTTCTGCTCAGCAGGAGGCTGTTTTTTTCAAATTTTGATAAGCAAAAGCCACCGACTCGCATGAGCCGGCGGCTAAAAACAGGCTTATCCTATCAGTTGACGATGGTCTTTTCGGTCTCAGCGTCAAACAGGTGGATGAACTCGGTCTGGAAGGCGATCGAAATGTCGTCACCGCCGCGAGTCAGAGTCTTGGGCTCAACGCGAGCGTTGATCATAGTGCCCTCGCAGGTCATGTAGAGATAGGTCTCTGCGCCCATCATTTCGGTAACGTCGACGTGAGCGTTGACTGTAGCCTCGGGATGAGAGGCAACGAAGTCGTCGTTGTCGGAAATGTGCTCAGGACGGATGCCCATGATAACCCTCTTCGGATTGTCGATCTCATCGTAGATATAAGGATCAAGCTTGCCTCTGGAGTTCTTATCCTCAGGCAGCAGGATCTTATACTTAACGCCCTTGCGGGTCTTGGTGTCCTCAGAGCCGAACTCGAAGAAGAAATTGTCGCCCTCTTTAACGAGGATACCCTCGATAAAGTTCATCTGCGGAGAGCCGATGAAGCCCGCAACGAACTTATTGCAGGGACGGTCATAAAGCTTTGTCGGGCTGTCGACCTGCTGGATGAAGCCGTCCTTCATAACAACGATACGGTCGCCCATGGTCATAGCTTCGGTCTGGTCGTGGGTAACGTAGATGAAGGTGG
>CAZDIN010000200.1:0-1792 GCA_964505515.1 uncultured Eubacteriales bacterium
TCAGAGCCTCAACAGTTTTGTTGGAAGGTCTGAGGATGTCGATAAGCCTTTTGTGAGTTCTCATCTCAAACTGCTCACGGCTGTCCTTATACTTATGAACAGCGCGAAGGATGGTAACTACCTCCTTCTCGGTCGGGAGCGGCACGGGACCGGATACACGAGCGTCGGTACGCTTCGCGGTTTCAACGATCTTTTCCGCTGCCTGATCGACAAGAGCGTGGTCGTAACCTCTCAGTCTGATTCTGATCTTTTCCTTTGCCATTGTGAAGTTCGCCTCCTGTTTGAATTGGCGGGCTCACGAGAAAACTTTACATGTTGCCGGGTGTTTCACCCGATTGCATTATAAAACCGGACTTGTAACTACGCTGTCAAGTACCTCTGGCCACGCCATAGCTTTTGACAAAACAAATCCGGGATGATGCATAAGCATCCTGTAAGGTTTTGGTCGCCCGGTTTAAAAATCGGACATACTCCGCGGAAATTCCCCGACCATCAAGAGTCGGCCACCTCCCGCATCAACGCATATCTGCGCATTTCGCGCCCGATTATGATACCACAAACAGACAAGTAAAATCAAGAGTTTTTTTCAAAGAAGAGCGTAAATTTGCAATTTCTCTCTTTTGCACAATGAAACGGGCGTGAATATCCATCTGTTTAAGCAGTTTTCACAATCGAGCGAGTTTTTCTCGCCTTCCCTTACATTATATATAATATATGTCGAAAGGGCACGAAAAAAGACCCTTCACATAGAGTGAAGAGTCTACACAAATATTCGGTTTAATACGCCTTGCCCCAGTAGAGCATATGCTTGGCAGGCTTTCCGCAGCAGACACATACATCCGACAGCTTTTCCTGCTCAAACGGGATACAGCGTGAGCCGACGCCCGTCTTGGCCTTGACCTCGTCCTCGCAGGCCTCCTCGCCGCACCACATTGTCTTAACAAATCCGTCGCCGTTGGCTTCAAGGGCAGCGGTGATCTCATCCATTGTCGTGCAAGCATAGGTGCGCTTTTCGCGGTTGGCGAGTGCCTTTTGGTAAATGCCGTCGCGAACCTCCTGCAGCTTCCGTGCAACCGCCGTTTCAAGCTCGTCGAGTGAAACGACCGTCTTTTCGCGGTCGTGACGGGTGACAAGCACGCACTGATCGTTCTCTATATCACGGGGGCCTATCTCAATACGGACGGGCACGCCCTTCATCTCATACTCGCTGAGCTTCCAGCCGGGTGAGTTTTCGGAGTCGTCGACCTTTACACGCAGAGTCTTGCTGAGCCGCTCGGCAAGCTCGTTAGCCTTGTCAAGCACGCCCTCCTTGTGCTGAGCGATCGGGATAATTACAGCCTGAATGGGCGCAACTGCAGGGGGCAGAACAAGTCCGTTGTCATCGCCGTGGGTCATAATAATGGCACCGATGAGGCGTGTGGTAACGCCCCAAGAGGTCTGGAAGGGATAGACCTTCTTATTTTCCTTATCGGTGTAAAGAATATCAAACGCACGGGCAAATCCGTCACCGAAATAGTGGGACGTACCTGCCTGCAGAGCCTTGCCGTCGTGCATCAACGCCTCGATGGCATAGGTCGACTCGGCGCCTGCAAACTTGTCTGACTCGGTCTTTTTGCCCTTGACAACAGGCATTGCAAGATACTGCTCGCAGAAGTCGGCATATACATTAAGCATCTGCTCGGTCTCAGCGATAGCCTCCTCAGCGGTAGCGTGAATGGTATGACCCTCCTGCCACAGAAACTCGCGTGAACGCAGGAAGGGGCGGGTAGTCTTCTCCCAACGGACGACGCTT
>CAZDIN010000201.1:0-1762 GCA_964505515.1 uncultured Eubacteriales bacterium
GATCGGTAATAAGCACATCCGCATGAAGACCTATGTTGTCTTCAAACAATTGAAGAGTACCGTCCGAAGAACAAGCGTATATATTCCCGCTATCGTGGTCTACGGTAACGTTTATATTGCCCGCTTTGGAAATGGCGCGTTCGAACGCCCTTTCCTCAATAACCTCAACACACCTACCGTGTGGTGTGATAATGGGCCTTGAACGTTTTCCCGTCACATTAACATACCCGCTAATATGACATCCGTCTGCTCTGACTTCTATCTTCAACTCTTTTCACCACCTTTCAAATCTTCAATTTTTCCTTTCTGACCGGTATTAGGAACAAAGATTTCATGGGATTTCACATCATATAGCACATCAGCCAAGCCGAGAGTGATATAGTTGAAATCTAACGGCTCAAGATCCTCCTCCCGTCTCACTTCATCTCTCTGCATAAAGTGATTACGGATAGCGATTTCATAGGCTTCAAAGCGTTCTTTGATGTTTCCTCGCGTCAACTCGCGAGTATCAAAAGCAAAGTAATGTGTAGTTTTTTCCTTCTCAAGCAACAGATCCTTATCCAGGGCTGCCTCGATAACATTAAGCAGATCCACAACACAGCTATCAAACAGCGCTTTATCTTCATCCGAAGCGCCACCGCGAATCACGGTAGCAGGAAACCCGAATATCGTATATATCTCATCGAAATTTGTGCGCTTGTTTTCGTTAAGCTGCAGTTCGACTGAGGTGGCGCTTGTCTCTTTAAAATCAACACCGTCATTAAGAACGATGTTTCTTTCACTGCCTTCGGCGTTGTTATACAAACTGTATGCGGCTTCCCTGAGCGACTCCAGCGCATCCGCATTCAATGGTTTTGCAGACTTGAAAAATCCGCGCTTGTTTCCGCCTTTCTTTACCTGCTTGTGTTCGAATATCAGCGTCTCATAAGCAACCGCCAGTATTTTGCTGTTTTCGGTTGTTATGGGCGTGGACTGTGCACCGTTCTTTGTTGTACGTAAGACCTTGATAAACTCAAAGGGATAGTATTTATTTCCACCTACGTAGATGTCATAATCCTTGAATATCGGGTCTTCATTTACGGATATTCCGACCCTGTTGCAGTCGACATATCTCAGCGACCGATATGTGCCTTCCGTTTTATCTATGTAAATGTAAGCACCTTTGCCGAGGTAGTAATCGGCCACGACAGCCTTCCAAAAATTCGCAATGTCAAGAGTGTCGCCAGAGTCGACAGACAGCAGATGAGCGCGGCGATCATCCTTCACACAAACCGGACGACCGTTCGATTTGTCATAAAGTCTGACCGGCAAACGAGCTATTGTGTTGCCGATTTTATTTATTGCGGCCGATACCGCAGGTATTTGCAGCGCCCTATCTCTACTGCACTCTGCAGTTCCGAATATTTGCTCCAGAGTTAGGTTTTCTTTGCTGTCTTGTTCAGCACCTGTCTCAGCTCTATCTTCGGTTTTCTTGCTGCCAAAGGGCCAAATAGCCATATTTTATATCCTCCAAAATTAGAAACTTTGTCCGCCCCAGCTTTCCTGGGATAATATCTCGTTAGCCAACAACAGATAAAGTGCATTGATGATGGAAATAACCATATCCACCTTGCCTTTTGATTTTTTCTTATTAACATACTTGTTGAGGTTGGTATCCTCGGTGCATCGGGCGTTTTGAAAGTTTATTTCAAGCAATCTGTTCCGCTCATACCTGAACAGTTTATCAAGAACCTTTTCTTTCAAAAACTTTGTTGCAGGATGC
>CAZDIN010000202.1:0-1716 GCA_964505515.1 uncultured Eubacteriales bacterium
CCGTATCGCCGAGCCTCTCTTCGTTCGCAGTGTATATGACGAGAACGCTCAGCAGCGCGACATTGAGCTGACCACCCACGCAGGACAGGAGTGTGACCTTGTTGTTGAAGGTCACCTTATGGTTCAGATCGGCGAGCACCGCGAGATATTAGGCCCCGGTGACAGCATTTATTTTGACAGTGACACGCCTCACGGAATGATCGCCGTTAAGGGTCAGGACTGCATATTCTACGCAATCGTCCTTAACCCCACGGGCGAGCCTATTCCCGAGCTTACGCAGGCCAAGGCGGTCGCAGGCTCCTCGCGTGAGGTCAAAAAGGACACAAAGGACCGCATCTACAAGAAATTTATAGATGCAACCGAGGATGCAAACGGCACCCCCACCTCTATCGAGTTCAAAAACGACGATAATTTCAACTTTGCTTTCGACCTTGTCGACGCGCTCGCCGACCGTGAGCCCGACAAGCTCGCCATGCTGCACATTTCGCAGGACAAGACCGAACGCCGCTTCACCTTTAAGGATATGAAGCGCCTGTCAAACCAGTGTGCAAACTATTTCAAATCCCTCGGAATCAAAAAGGGCGACCGCGTCATGCTCGTTCTTAAGCGGCACTACCAATTCTGGTTTGCCATGCTCGGATTACATAAACTCGGCGCTATCGCTATTCCTGCTACCTGTCAGCTTCTTGAGCACGACTTTGAGTACCGCTTCAAGTCTGCGGGCGTTACCGCGATCATCTGCACAGCCGACGGCGATGTTGCACATCAGGCTGACCTTGCGGCTGAAAAGTGCGACTTCCTCAAGCACAAGCTTATCGTAAACGGCACCCGCGAGGGCTGGAGAAGCTTTGACGAGGAGTACACCCTCTACAGCACCCACTATAACCGCACCGAAGACGCGCCGGGCGGCGATGATAAGATGCTGATGTTCTTTACATCGGGCACCTCAGGATATCCCAAGATCGCTGTCCACAACTACAAGTATGCGCTCGGTCATTTCCATACCGCGAAGTATTGGCACAACGTCGACTCAGAGGGTCTGCATTTCACCATTTCTGATACAGGCTGGGCAAAGGCCATGTGGGGCAAGTTCTACGGCCAGTGGCTGTGCGAGGCGGCGACCTTTGTATATGACTTTGACCGCTTTGATGCAGCTGATATTCTGCCTATGTTTGCAAAGTATCAGATCACTACCTTCTGCGCTCCACCGACTATGCTCAGAATGATGGTCAAGCAGGATATATCCAAGTACGATTTCTCATCGGTCAAACACATGACCACTGCAGGTGAGGCGCTCAACCCCGAGGTCTACCGCCAGTTTGAGAAGGCTACCGGCCTGCAGATCATCGAGGGCTTCGGCCAGAGCGAAAGCACCATGATAATCGGAAATATGACGGGTGCGTCCCACAAGATCGGCTCTATGGGCAAGCCTGCACCTATCTACGATATCGACCTGCTTGACGCTGACGGTAACTCCGTTCGAGTCGGTGAAACGGGCGAGATCGTTGTCAATGTTAAAGACGGCGCTCCCAACGGCCTTTTCACCGAATACTACAATGATCCCGAAAAGACCGCTGAGGTATGGCACGACGGCTACTATCACACAGGCGACGTCGCCTACAAGGATGAGGACGGCTTCTACTGGTATGTCAGCCGCGTAGATGATGTTATCAAATCCTCAGGCTACCGCATCGGGCCCTTCGAGATCGAAAGCGT
>CAZDIN010000203.1:0-1714 GCA_964505515.1 uncultured Eubacteriales bacterium
GGCATCGGTGATACTGCCGAAAACCTCGGTGCCGCTGCTGAAGGCGAGAATTATGAGTGGACCGATATGTACGATGGCTTTGCCAAGACTGCCGAGGAAGAGGGCTTCGTCGAGCTGGCTAAGAAGTTCCGCTTGGTTGCCGCTATTGAGAAGCATCATGAGGAGCGTTATCGTGCCCTGCTGAAGAATGTCGAGACCGCCGCCGTCTTTGCCAAGAGCGAGGTCAAGGTCTGGGAATGCCGCAACTGCGGACATATCGTCGTTGGCACGAATGCGCCTGACGTTTGCCCCACTTGCGCTCATCCGCAGGCATACTTCGAGGTACACGCCGAGAACTATTAAACAAAACAGTAAAAACGTCCGACTTGCTTGCAAGTCGGACGTTTTTTTTTACGCTTTAGTTTTCAAAGACGAATTTTCCGTCCTTAAAGTCGCAGGTGACGGCGTCGCCCGCCTTGATACGCCGGTCGAGTATCTGTTCGCTCAGCGCATCTTCAATGCGGCTTTGAATGGCGCGGCGCAGAGGACGTGCTCCGTAGACAGTGTCGAAGCCTGCGTCGGCGATCGCCTGCACTGCGGCATCGGTGAAGCTGATATCGATGTCAAGGTCGTTGACGCGGCGGATGAGGGAGCCGAGCATCTTGCCGGCGATCTGCCTGATGTCCTCGCTTTGCAGCTTGTGGAAGACGATGATGTCGTCAACGCGGTTGAGAAACTCCGGCTTAAACTGGCGCTTAAGCTCCTCCATAACGTTTTCCTTGATCTTATCGTCATCGTTTGCGGACGCTTCGCCAAAGCCGACCGATGTTTTTTTCTCGGTTATCATGCGTGCACCGACGTTGCTGGTCATGATGACGACGGTGTTTTTGAAGTTGACATGCCGTCCCTGAGAATCGGTCAGCACACCGTCCTCAAGTATCTGCAAAAGCATATTGAATACATCGGGATGTGCCTTCTCGATCTCGTCAAAAAGGACGACCGAATAGGGCTTGCGGCGCACCTTTTCGGTCAACTGACCGCCCTCGTCGTAGCCTACATAACCCGGAGGGGAGCCGACGAGCTTGGATACGGTGTGCTTTTCCATATATTCGGACATGTCCAGCTTGATTATGGCGTTTTCGTCACCGAACATCGCCTCGGCAAGCGCACGGCAAAGTTCGGTCTTACCGACGCCTGTCGGGCCGAGAAAGATGAACGAGCCGATGGGGCGCTTTGGGTCCTTAAGACCGACACGACCGCGGCGTATCGCCTTTGCGACGGCGGTGACAGCTTCGTTTTGACCGACCACGCGCTCATGCAGGATGCTCTCCAAACGGAGCAGACGCTCGCTTTCCGCCTCGGTAAGCTGCGCGACAGGCACACCCGTCCAACCCGAAACGACCTGCGCGATCTCCTGCGGCGTGACGACACCCGAGGTGCGCTCGCTGTCCTGCTGCCATTTGGTCTTTGCTTCGTCGAGCTGAGAACGCAGCTCTTTTTCCTTGTCGCGCAGGGTAGCGGCGCTCTCGAAGTCCTGAGAATTTATCGCGGCGGTCTTCTCGTCGGAAATGTGCTTTATCTCGTCCTCGAGGGATTTAAGATCGGTCGGCACCGTCATGTTGCGAAGCTTTACTCTTGAGGACGCTTCGTCGATAAGGTCTATCGCCTTATCGGGCAGATAGCGGTCGGTGATATACCGTGAGGAAAGCTGAACGGCGGCGGTGAGGGCCTCGTC
>CAZDIN010000204.1:0-1696 GCA_964505515.1 uncultured Eubacteriales bacterium
GCGATTCCGAGTCCGTTCATAACCTTGGGCATATCCTCGCAACCTGCGTAGATACGCAGACCGGGCTTGGATACGCGGCGGATGCCACGAATAACCTTTTGCTTGCCTTGCAGATACTTCAGGGTAATGCGGATAACACCTTGCTTACCGTCGTCGATGATCTGGAAGGACTTAACGTAACCCTCTTCTACGAGGATCTCGGCGATTGCCTTTTTCATGTTGGATGCCGGAATGTCAACAGTTTGATGCTTTGCGTTGTTCGCATTGCGGATTCTTGTGAGCATATCGGCAATTACGTCTGACATTTGCATATTCTTTTTCCTCCTTATGCAAGTTAAATCATTCTTGCTGCCCTGACGGGCGGCGTATCGGGGGTTAAATCCAACTGCCGAACTCTTTTGTCGGCCGGTTTAATTTCCTACCGATAGTTGGGGGTTTTTTATTTGGAGCGTGCCCCAAAGGGGCAACGCTTGCCATTAAATTACCAGGATGCCTTCTTTACGCCGGGAATTTGGCCCTTGTAAGCCAATTCGCGGAAGCAGATACGGCAGATGCCGAACTTACGGAGATAAGCGTGAGGGCGGCCGCAGATCTTGCATCTGGTGTAAGCGCGAGTGGAGTACTTGGGCTCTCTCTGCTGCTTCAGAATCATAGATTTCTTTGCCATTTTTCTCTACCTCCCGGGATTATTGAGCGAAGGGAGCGCCCATGAGACGGAGCAGCTCTCTTGCCTCAGCATCGGTGTTTGCGGTGGTGACAAAGCAGATGTCCATACCGCGGATCTTTTCAACCTTGTCGTACTCGATTTCGGGGAAGATCAGCTGCTCCTTGAGACCCAAGGAGTAGTTGCCGCGACCGTCGAATGCGTTGGGATTGATACCCTTGAAGTCACGCACGCGAGGAAGTGCGAAGTTGAACAAACGATCCATAAACTCGTACATACGGTTGCCGCGGAGCGTCACCTTTGCACCGATCTTCATGCCCTGACGGAGCTTGAAGTTTGCAACGGACTTCTTGGCAACGGTAGCAACTGCCTTCTGACCGGAAATGGTGGTCAGGTCGGTGATGATGTTCTCGATCACCTTGGAGTTCTCCTTTGCGTCGCCTGCGCCGATGTTGATAACGATCTTATCGAACTTCGGAATCTGCATGACGCTGGAGTAGTTGAACTGCTTCATAAGAGCGGGGGCAACCTGCTCACGGTACATATCTTTCATTCTTGCCATGTCAGCTTACCTCCTCTCACAGCTTGGCGCCGCACTTGGCGCAAACGCGGACCTTTTTGTCGCCATCCATCTGAACCTTGGTGCGAACACCCTTGTCACAGTTGGAGCAATAAAGAGCCACGCGGGATGCGTAGATCGCACCCTCGGCATCAACGATGCCACCCGTCTCGCCCTGTCTGCGGGGCTTGACGTGCTTGTGGATGATGTTAACGCCCTTCACGAGGATCTTGCCCTCGGCGGGGGAAACGGCGATGACCTCGCCCTTCACACCCTTGTCTTCACCGGAAAGCACGATAACGGTATCGCCGGTCTTTACATGAACCTTATTCATTTTACCAGTTACCTCCATTACAGTACTTCGGGAGCGAGAGAGAGGATCTTAAGGTAGTCCTTCTCACGTAGCTCGCGCGCCACAGGCCCAAAGATACGGGTTCCACGGGGCGTCTTGTCTTCTCTGATAATTACCGCGG
>CAZDIN010000205.1:0-1679 GCA_964505515.1 uncultured Eubacteriales bacterium
CAGGTCGGGGTGGAAACAACAGCTCCGGCGTCAATAAACGCCGTATACCAGCCGCGTTCTACACATTCACGAAGAATTTGCATCGTGCCGGGGATAACGATCACACGGATTCCGTCGGCTACCTTTTTGCCTTTCAGGATATTGTAGGCAGCCTCCATATCCTCCATTCTGCCGTTTGTGCATGAGCCTATTACGACCTGATCTATTTTAATATCGTGTAATTCGCTTGCAGGATGGGTGTTTTCGGGAAGGTGAGGGCAAGCGACGGTTGGAACGATCTTAGAAAGATCAATGTCAATGACCTTTTCGTATTCCGCATCGGCATCGGCTTCGTAAACCACAGGAGGTCTTTCGCTTCTGCCGTTTAAGTACTCAAGAGTTACGTCGTCAACAGGGAAGATGCCGTTCTTGGCACCTGCCTCGATCGCCATATTGCAAATGCAAAGACGGTCATCCATGGAAAGACTGTGCGCGCCGTCTCCGACAAATTCCATGCTTTTATAAAGCGCACCGTCAACGCCGATCATACCGATAACGGTGAGGATGACATCCTTTCCGCTGCAGTTTGACGGTAACCTTCCGGTCAGATCGAATTTAATAGCCGAAGGCACTTTGAACCAAGCCGTGCCGGTTGCCATACCTGCCGCCATGTCGGTAGAGCCGACACCTGTAGAAAACGCTCCCAAAGCGCCGTATGTACAAGTGTGAGAGTCGGCACCGATGATGCAGTCACCTGCGGTTACTACGCCTTGCTCGGGGAGCAGCGCGTGTTCAATGCCCATTTTGCCTACGTCGTAAAAGTGGCTTACACAGTGAGAGCAGGCAAACTCTCGGCAGGTCTTGGATTGCTCCGCCGCTTTGATATCCTTGTTCGGTACAAAATGGTCAAGCACGATGGCTACCTTGTCTTTGTCAAAAACGGAGTCAAACCCCGCTTTCTTAAATTCGTTCACCGCAACGGGTGTTGTAATATCGTTACCGAGAACGATATCCAGCCTTGCGCTGATAAGCTGTCCGGCTTCCACCCTGTCAAGTCCTGCATGGGCGGCAAGTATCTTTTGTGTCATAGTCATTCCCATATTATTTGCCTCCTTTGGTCATATTAGAGAATGCACTCAGAAGTGCTTTTGTACTGGCAGTGATCACGTCAGTGTCTGTGCCGGCACCCCAATAGGTCTTGCCGTCGGCGCGTTCAAGTCCTATGTATGAAGCCGCAATGCTGTGAGAACCGTCTCCCTGCATGCTGTGCTGTGTAAACACCTGCAGGGTGTATTCCTCACCCGTAAACTCGCAAAGCGCATTGTTCACCGCACTAAGTGTACCGTTGCCTTCGGCTTCGAGTTCGGTTTCCTCACCGTTTTTAAGGAAGGTGATATTGATCTTAACGGTGTCGTTTTCACGTTCAAAATCAAAATCCGAAACCTTAATACCGCAATCGAGATTTAAGTAGTTAACGGTGAAGATATCTAAGACCTCATCGGGTTTGAGCTCTTTATGTTCGCGGTCGGAAATGTCTTTACACATATAGCTGAAGTGCTCACGCATTTTCGGCGGCAGGTTATATCCAAAGGTCTGTTCGAGCAGATAACCGATACCGCCCTTGCCCGACTGGGAGTTCACACGAATGACGTCTGCGTCATAAGTTCTGCCGATATCCTTCGGATCGATCGGAATATACG
>CAZDIN010000206.1:0-1632 GCA_964505515.1 uncultured Eubacteriales bacterium
ATCCTTTTGGGAATATGCGCCCATAAGCAGGTTCTCATAAACGGTGAGCTCCTGAAACACGCGTCTGCCCTCCGGCACCTGAGCCAAGCCGAGATGCACTATCTTATGGCAGGGCATATGGGTTATATCGGTACCGTTATATATTACTGTGCCCGATTTAGGCGGTATCAGTCCGATTATGCTTTGCATCGTCGTCGTTTTGCCTGCACCGTTTGCACCGATAAGGGTTACTATTTCTCCCTTGTTTACCTCAAAGCTTATACCCTTCAGCGCCTGAATTACACCGTAGTAAACCTCAAGGTTTTTTACTTCTAACAATGCCATTTATTTAACCTCCGATATACGCCTTTATGACCTCGGGGTCATTGAGGACAGTCTGCGGGTCGCCCTGCGCAAGCACAGTTCCGAAATTAAGCACTGTTATCTCATCGCAAAGTCCGGCGACGAACTTCATATCGTGCTCTATAAGCAGTATGGTCATATCGTATTCGTCGCGAATGTATCTGATAACATCCATCAGTTCTGCGGTTTCGTGGGGGTTCATTCCTGCTGCAGGCTCGTCAAGCAACAACAGCTTGGGATTAGTCGCAAGAGCACGGGCGATCTCAAGCTTTCTTTGCTTGCCGTAAGGCAGGTTGCAGGAAAGATTGTTGCGCTCATCTTCAAGGTCGACTATGCGCAGGATCTCCTTTGCACGCTCACGCATACGTTTTTCCGTGTCAAAATGTCCCGGTAAGCGAAGCATACTGACGAAAGGATTACACTTATACTCCGGCTGGTTGTGCAGGCCTACAAGTACATTCCTAATAACACTCATATTATTGAACAGGCGTATGTTCTGAAACGTACGGGCAATACCGGCATGGTTAATTGTCTCCTGCGTTTTGCCTGTAAGGTCACGTCCGTCAAGCATAAAAGTGCCCTCTGTCGGCTGATAAACACCCGTCAGAAGATTGAATATTGTAGTTTTTCCCGCGCCGTTAGGGCCTACAAGGCCGTAAAGCTGATTTTTCTTTACCTTAAGATTGACGTCCTGCGCCGCTTTAAGTCCTCCGAAGGATATGCCCAAGTTTTTGGTTTCAAGCAAATATTCTGACATATTTATTTGTCTCCTTTCTTGGGAGGATCGGGTACATAACTGTTGTCCGGCAGGTCAACACTCAGGACCTCGTCCATCTGTACCTTTGTCGGAATACGGTTCCACTCGGCTTCGTCATCCTTGATGTTAGCAGGATTCTTTTTCTTGCTGAATTTGCCTAAAAGGCTTTTGAAACTGAACCTCTCCCTAACAGTCTTAAGCGCAGGTGCATTATTGTAGATAACGACGATTATCAATACAAACGCATATATCAGCAATCTTACTGCCGCAAGGTCACCCGATAATTCGTTCTGCAGCAGGAAGTTGATGTAGGTAATCAGGGTGGCGGCGATTATAGAGCCGTTAACACTTCCCATTCCGCCTATAACGACCATAACCAAAATCTCTATCGAGTAGTTGTAGTCAAATGTAGTATAACTGATAGGGGTTACATAATGGCCGTAAATAACGCCTGCTATACCTGCAAAAAACGCCGAAATCACGAAAACAAACAGTTTATAGAAGGTTACGTTTATGCCCATCGCTTTGGTGGC
>CAZDIN010000207.1:0-1631 GCA_964505515.1 uncultured Eubacteriales bacterium
AAGGCAGGAGATCTGGAAGCAACTCTTATCAGAGACTCGGGATACCGCACAACGCTTGACGGCGATGGCTTGCTTGCGAGACACGACTTTGAGCCTAATGTAAATTTCTCTGATACGACATCTAAGGATGTGAATTTCTTTGATTTTTACAATAGCGCGGAAGAAGCTAAGAACAATTCCGAGACAGATGGAAAGCTTATCGTTCCCGGAAGTGAATTTGAGGCTATCTTTACCATCAGAAATGACGGCACTGTCGCATTTACATACGATGTTGAGATAGTTCTTACAGGAGCTGAGGAGGATGCGGCTGTTGCTCTTTCGGATCAGCTTTATGTAACGATCGGAACTTATTCTAAGGATGCCGAAGGAAAGGATGTATATACCGTTCTTGACGAGGGCTATATGAATGAGGGATCGTTTAAGCTCAGCTATGCTGAGGGCGGATTTGACGAGCAGGTACTTAAGGGTAAGAGCAGCCGGCAGTTGTTTGCGCACGTTGTCTTTGTTGATGATCGCCTCGAAAATAGCGATGATGATGAAGAATACTTCATAAACAACAACGCAATGGGCGGAACGGTTGCATTCGATCTTGTTGTATCTGCAGTTCAGGATACCACACGCAGATAATTTCCAAATTCACAAGGTATATCATCATGGCGCATAGGCTTCGACCGTGGTGTATAATTCGGAGAGGCCTATCAAAAAATCTATGAAGGAGAAAAAAGACTAAAATGAAAAAGAAAGTTATACTTTCCTCGATCGTGACAATAGCGCTTTGCTTGTCCTTGATCGCAGGATCGACCTTCGCATTGTTTACCAGCGAGCAGGGCTTTGACATTGCCGTTACCGCAGGTGAAGTAAAGATATCTGCAGAACTTACCGGGCTCAAGACATTTTCGTTTGATGTAAATACATGGGGCGATAATGAAAGATTTGAGCTTGGTGGAACTGCAAAGATATCCGACGGCACTCTTACTCTTGACAGAATGGTTCCCGGCGATGCAGCTACCGTTACCATTGCTGTTGAGGATGATGGCACAAATGTAGATTTCGCTTACAAGGTAGTTCTCGTTATGGACGGCGAGCTTGCTGACGCATTGAGAGCTGTTGCAACAATTAACGGCGTTGAATACGTTCTTGAAAAGGACGGCGATACGCTCACATCTCCTTGGGAGTACTTCTACATATCCACACAGGGCGCAAGCAATGATATCGGTGATGTAGAAATCACCGTAAACTTCCCCAACGATATGGATCATGACGCTCAGAACCTTTACCAGGGTAAGAAAGCTAATATCCACTTCCAGTTGATCGCAGTTCAGGCTAACGGTACTGAAATATACGATTACGGCGATAGCATCGTTCTTGCTGAGGATGTAGATCTTGAGTACTTCAAGCAGAATGTAACCGATGCATATGTTGACGGAGATTTTGTTGAAGTTAATCTTTCAACTGATCTTGTGGTTGATGCACCTTTTGTAGCCGGTGATATGCTTCCGGGTGACTATGAAGCGCTCTTTATCGAAGGAAACGGTCATAAGATCACAGGCGAAAACATAATCGACCTTAATGTTGGAACGGCTGCGCCGTTTATCGCATTGTCTGGACTTGATATAGTTTCGGATAAGGCT
>CAZDIN010000208.1:0-1575 GCA_964505515.1 uncultured Eubacteriales bacterium
CTTCAAAGGAGGCTATGGATTATTGGCAGAAGGTCGAATGGTATAAAGGTGGCATGGAGACCACGAACCTTCATCTGCTCTACAGCCGTTTCTGGCATAAGTTCCTGTATGACATTGGTGTAGTGCCCAATCCCGAGCCTTACGCTAAGCGCACTAGCCACGGCATGATCCTCGGCGAGAACGGTGAGAAGATGTCCAAATCGCGCGGAAACGTCGTAAATCCTGATGACATTGTTAACGAGTATGGCGCAGATACAATGCGTCTGTATGAGATGTTCATCGGCGACTTTGAGAAGTCTGCTCCTTGGAGTTCTAACTCTATAAAGGGTTGCCGCCGCTTCCTTGAGCGCGTATGGGCGTTGCAGGATAATATCGTAGCTTCCGATGAATATAGCTCAAGGCTTGAGTCCGCGTTCCATAAGACAATTAAAAAGGTGTCCTCGGACATTGAGGATATGAAGTTCAACACCGCGATCGCGGCGCTTATGGCGTTGCTCAACGAGTGCGGCAATCAGCCCCTGACTGCAGGCGAGCTTAAGACCTTTGTACTGTTGCTCAGCCCGTTTGCTCCTCATATCTGTGAGGAGATATGGGAACTCAACAACTTCGGCGGTACGATAAACGATCAGAAATGGCCTGAGTATGATGAGGCGAAGTGCGTTGACAGTTCGGTTGAGATCGTCGTTCAGATCAACGGCAAGGTTCGGACTAAAATGACCGTTGCTGTTGATGCTGAGCAGGAAGAGGTGCTTGCGGCTGCAAAGGCTGACGAGAAGATCGCATCTCAGCTTGAGGGTAAGACGATCGTAAAAGAGCTTTATATTCGCGGTAAGCTTGTTAACATCGTTGTTCGCTGATATTTTGTTAAAGAGGTGTCGTAGATCGGCACCTCTTTGTCATTTTATCATCTGCGGAATAAATTGGTAGTGGTGATATTATGAAACACTACCGAAATAAAAGATACATATGGTTATTTAGACTTATTATATTATTTCTTATAGGCTTTGTGGTGCTGTTTGATCTTCAATGGAGACCCATGCTGCTTGCATGCGCGCAGTCACAGGCAAAACTGCAGATAACCAGATCGATCAACGATTCGTTTGAACGAGCATTTGCAGAACGTAACGTAACAGTTGATTTTTCGAGCATACAGTACGGCACGGAAGGGGACGTCAAAAGCATATCTGTAAACAACGTTGCCCTCAACGAGCTGAAATTGAATTTCGTCGACGACTTTGTTGATAACGCCTTTGGCGTAGTTGAATTCAGCGTAACACTCGGAACGTTATCTGGCATCAGCTATTTCAATTGTCTTGGTCCCTTCATGAATTTTTTTGCAGAAATATCGCAATATCCTGAAACACAATTCATCAGTACCTTTGAATCACAGGGTATAAATCAGACTTTGCATAAGATCGTTCTGCAAATCAGTGTAGAGGTTAGCTATATTTTTCCGGGCGGAAGCGGTTCGGATATGGTCATATCAGAATACGTTGTGAGCGAAACGGTAATTGTCGGCAACGTGCCTGACTCATATACCAACATAATCCAAAACGGAAAAACGATACCTGATAC
>CAZDIN010000209.1:0-1557 GCA_964505515.1 uncultured Eubacteriales bacterium
TCTCGTAACCATATCAATCCACTCCTTTCATTATTTACCGGCCTTACCGGCTTTGCGACGAACGTGCTCGTCGGAATACTTGACGCCCTTGCCATGGTAAGGCTCGGGGGGTCTCTTGCCGCGGATCACAGCTGCGATCTGACCGACCGCCTGCTTGTTGATGCCCTTGACCACGATCGTGTTGGTATTGGGAACCTCAAAGGTGATGCCCTCGGGCTCGGTCACGCACAGGGTTGCCTGGGGCAGACCGTTCACGAGAGAATGACCGAGGTACAGCTGCAGGGTTTTGCCCTGCTTCACAACCTTATAACCAACGCCGACAACCTCAAGAGTTTTGGAATAACCAACGGTAACGCCGGTAACCATGTTCTGAATGAGAGCGCGGGTAAGGCCGTGCAAGCTGCGAACCTCTTTCTCGTCGTTGGGACGGGTAACGAGGATCTCGTTGCCCTCCTGCTTGATCGAGATAACAGAGTTAAAGGTTTCGGTAAGCGTACCGAGGGGGCCTTTAACGGTAACGACATTGCCATCGGCAATGGTTACGGTAACGCCTGCGGGAATAGCGACAGGCAATCTTCCGATTCTAGACATCTGTGCTACCTCCTTACCAAACGAAGGCAAGCACTTCGACGCCGATTTTCAGCTCACGAGCCTTCTTATCGGTCATAAGACCCTTAGAGGTCGAGACGATGGCGATGCCAAGACCGTTCATAACCTTGGGCATATCCTCGTAGCCGGCGTAGATACGCAGACCGGGCTTGGATACGCGGCGCAGACCGCGGATAACCTTCTGCTTGCCAGCAGCATACTTGAGGGTTACGCGGATCGTGCCCTGCTTACCGTCCTCGATCACCTGGTAGCCCTTTACGTAGCCTTCAGCGACGAGAATGTCAGCGATGGACTTCTTCATGTTCGATGCCGGAATGTCAACCGTAGCGTGCTTTGCATCGTTTGCATTGCGGATACGGGTGAGCATATCGGCGATAACGTCAGACATTTGCATAGTTAAAATCCTCCTTTATGCAAGTACTTTTTTCTTGCTGCCGGGGTTGCCGGCGGCGAATCGGCGGTTAAATCCAACTCACTTCTGTTCTTGAGTGTTCGTCTAATTTCCTGCCGAGTGCTGGGGGTTTTTTATTCTCTAAGGGGCAAAGCCCCTTCAGAATCGTTTTTTACCAGGAAGCCTTCTTCACGCCGGGGATCTCGCCCTTGTAGGCAAGGTTGCGGAAGCAGATACGGCAGATGCCGAACTTACGCAGGTAAGCGTGGGGACGGCCGCAGATCTTGCATCTGGTATAAGCACGAGTAGAGTACTTAGGCTCTCTCTGCTGTTTGAGAATCATAGATTTCTTTGCCATTTCAAGCTACCTCCCGGATTATTGTGCGAAGGGAGCGCCCATCAGACGGAGCAGCTCTCTTGCTTCTGCATCGGTTTGTGCGGTGGTGACGAAGCAGATATCCATACCGCGGATCTTCTCAACCTTATCGTACTCGATTTCAGGGAAGATCAGCTGCTCCTTCAGGCCCAGCGAATAGTTGCCGCGGCCATCGAAGGCG
>CAZDIN010000210.1:0-1543 GCA_964505515.1 uncultured Eubacteriales bacterium
CAAGATCTGTGAGGATGCAATTCCCGAGATGCTTGCCGGACACCCTCGCAAAGCATAAAGACAAAAGGAGATCCGCTATGCCCCGCCCAAAAGCAAGCGATCGCCCCAAAGAGTGCCGATGCATCTCAAAAATCAAATTCAAAAATCAAAATTCAAAAAGGAGAAAAGAAAATGAGTAAGAAGTTTCGCGTAAAGCGTTTGAAGTTTAACTGGCTGACCGCCATTGCCCTCGTGCTGGTAGCAGTCACCGTTTCCGCCGTCCTCGTCAACATCTCGGACGGCTTCGATAAGGATCTTGC
The DNA here is from genome assembly GCA_964505515.1 of uncultured Eubacteriales bacterium. Classification (GTDB taxonomy): domain Bacteria; phylum Bacillota; class Clostridia; order Oscillospirales; family Acutalibacteraceae; genus RGIG2206. The sequence goes on from CAZDIN010000210.1 coordinate 300, forward strand.
CGATTGGTCTTTCCGTGAGGTCAATGAAGAGAATCTGTACCAAACTCTTACCTTCAATGCCGAGGACGCAGACGGCATTCACGCCAACGGTGAAATGGGTATTTACATCGAGCGACTTGAGGATAATGAGCTTAAGGTTGAAGGTACCGCCGATGAGACTATGTCTGTTGCTATCGGTACGATCACTTTGAAGGCAGGTCAGAGCTACGTGTTTGATTCCAGCCTAAGCAATGGTTCTGCAGGCTCGGTTTATATGTCTGTCAAGAGCGGTGAAACCGCACTTGCTTCCAGTTACCGTGACGCGGTAGTCTTTACCGTTCCTTCCGGCGATGGAGATGTAACTGTTACGATCTATTTGCATATTGCAAAGGATTGCGATGTAAACAAGACCCTGAAGCCCATTCTTTGCATCGGTACTGAGACTGATGATGCCGTGAAGTTCTACAAGTAAGCCGTTATGTTGAAATATATTGCAATATGTCTTGCGCTTGTTATGGCTGTTGGCGGTATTGTCGCTTGGGTTAGAGCAGACGATATAGCCACTCCCGCCGAGCGCGTAGACAATAACGTGGATGTGGACACTGCTTCTGAATATATTTTGATTCAGAAGGAATATGAAAGCGTAGAGCTGATGAATGCAAGCTATGCCACGGATGAAGTTCCTGAGGGCGGCTACGTTCTCATCAACACGGGCAACGTGGAGGATGAGGATAACGCTAAGCTGTATATCAAGGGTGCGAACGGCTATGAGCTTGTAACCGATCTATCCGGCAAGCAAGGAATCCAAGGCTTACAAGGGCCCCAAGGTGAGCAAGGTCCTCAGGGTGAGCAAGGTATTCAAGGCGAAACAGGCGAAAGAGGCCCCCGAGGATATAGCGGTGCTGACGGTGAAATCAGTCTTGCAGATAAAATGGCGATTTTCGAAGAGGCCACTCTGTATGTTGATAATCAATCAGCGGATGGAAGCTATCGCATCAAGGATCCAGCCCTTTATGCAGAGGTAGAATTGGATGGTTGGCCTTATGTAAAGATAACTGACTGTGTTCCCGATATTTCCATATATGAAAATGATGTTACGCTTGAGATCATTGATATTTATGGAGAAGTTTTGTCTGTTGAAGGTTGGATAGGTTATGACTTTGAATTTGGTTACGTAATTGATGCGGATGGATACAGCGAGTGCGTTTGGGTCTTTTATGAAAATGCTAAGGAATATGGTTATCCGGGGCCCGGCGTATATTTCT
>CAZDIN010000211.1:0-1532 GCA_964505515.1 uncultured Eubacteriales bacterium
AGGCACAAGACGGAAGGTCGCCTCAAGCACGATCTCGTCCGAAGCGGAGAATCGGCTGTGCCTGTAGCTTAGGTCAAGCTCATCTGCGCTGTAGGTGACTATCTCCCCGCCCGATCTCAGACAGGTGCAGGAAAGCAGGGTGTCCTTGACCTCTCCGCCGTAGGCACCTGCATTCATGCAGACGGCGCCCCCTACCGAGCCGGGAATTCCCCACAGACACTCAACGCCGCTGAGCGAATTTTCCAGCGCAAAGGAACAGAGGGTCGCAAGCTTTACGCCTGCGGCACAGCGCACATCGACGGCACTGACAAGCTGAGGCTCATCGGTCAGCGATGCTGTAGATATAACAACGCCGCGATAACCAATATCCGAAAACACAATATTTGATCCGTTGCCCATCACGGTAAAGGGCATACCTTCTTTCTCGCAAAGCAGGCGGCATGCCTCCATCTGCTCAACCGTCTTCGGCACTACATAAAAATCCGCAGGACCGCCGATGTTAAAGCTGGTATGCTTACGCATAGGCTCATCGGTCAGATAGTAAAGACCTGCCTCATCCAATTTCTCCTTTATCACGGATCTATCCATTACAGCACCCTCCGTAAATTAAGTATAACTGATGCTATCAGTTCATCAGTCCCTCATCGATGCCGAGCTTCTTAAGCAACTCCAGCGCCGCGTTGTAGCCCATCTTCTTCTGTCGGTTATTCATCGCCGCAACCTCGATTATAACGGCAAGGTTACGTCCCGGCTTAACAGGAATGGTCAAGGACGGAACGGTGATTCCGAGAAGCTCCATTGTTTCCCCGTCGACGCCCATGCGATCATATATCTTTTCGGAATCCCAAGGCTCCATGTTGATGACCATATCGATCTTCTCAGTCTGCTTGACGGCGCCCATACCGAAGATTCGACGGGCGTTGATGATTCCGATACCGCGCAGCTCAATAAAGTGGCGGATATTTTCGGGTGATGTGCCGACCAAGGTCTTATTAGATACCTTGCGTATCTCAACTGCGTCGTCGGCAATAAGGCGGTGTCCGCGCTTTACAAGCTCGATAGCTGTTTCGCTCTTACCGACACCGCTCTCGCCGATGATGAGCAATCCCTCGCCGTAAACCTCAACAAGCACGCCGTGGCGTGTGATACGCGGAGCAAGCTCAACATTCAAAAACGAGATAAGGCCCGACATAAAGCTTGACGTAGAGTCATCGGTACGCATCAATGGCACCGAATGCTGCTCGCATAGGGATCTCATCCTTTCGGGAATTTCAAGCGAACGGGATATAATAATTCCTGCAGGCTTCAGGCCGATAAACTTCTCAAGCGAGTCGTCGCCTTCGGAGTCAACACGGCACAAAAACTCCATTTCGGTCTTGCCTAATATCTGCAGTCTTGCGCTGTCGAAGAACTCAAAGAAGCCTGCCAGCTGCAGACCGGGACGATTAACGTCGGCGGACGAAATACGGATGTCTTCAGCAGCAGTCGGCATATAGACCGGCTCAAGAGAAAACTCGTTTATAATTTTATCC
>CAZDIN010000212.1:0-1505 GCA_964505515.1 uncultured Eubacteriales bacterium
GCAAAGAATTAAGTCGACCATATCTATGCTGAACAAAATCCAAAACGGTCTGTCAACCGATCTGTTTTCATATAAAGCAGGTTTGTTCAATGATATAATATTGCAGTATATGATCGAAAACAAGCTTACCGACTTCAAAGCCTTAACATATGACCCGAGTATTAAATCTGCGATAGAATACATCAACAATAATTTAAGTTCAAAGATCTATCTTGCATCGGTTGCCGAAAGAGCAGGCATGTCCTATGTAAAATTCAACAGACACTTCAAAAAAGCTACAGGTGTTTCGCCAATGGATTACCTCAACGTAATGAGAACTAAGAGGGCGCAACAACTTCTGACAAACACGGATAAGCAAATTTCTGCTGTTGCCGAGGAATGCGGCTTCAGCGATCCGTACTATTTCAGTAATTTTTTCAAAAAGCACAACGGCATTTCTCCGTCGGAATACAGAAAAAGCACACAGAGTCAATAAGCAAAACAACGCCTATGTAATCATAGGCGTTGTTTGTTTAACCCAAGAAACGTGATAAGAACTCTCTTGTCTGCGGATTTTCAGGTGAATTAAAGATTTTTTCAGGTGTTCCCTCTTCACATATGACTCCGTTACTCATGAACAGCACGCGGTCACTGACGTCACGCGCAAAAGACATCTCATGAGTAACAACGATCATGGTCCTGCCGTCCTCGGCGAGAGATCTCATTACATTGAGGACCTCTCCGACCATCTCAGGATCAAGCGCGCTCGTCGGCTCATCAAACAGCAATACCTCAGGCTCCATAGAAAGCGCACGGGCGATGGCAACGCGCTGCTTTTGACCGCCTGAAAGCTGACGGGGTTTTGCGTTGATATAAGGAAGCATGTTGACCCTGTCGAGATACTTCATTGCAGTTTCCTTAGCTTCAGCACGCGACTTATTCAGTACCGACATCTGTCCAATGATACAGTTTTCGAGGGCTGTCAGGTTGTTAAATAGATTGAAGGACTGGAAAACCATGACGGCCTTCGCGCGATACTGAGTAAGTTTCATATCGGCTGACCGGACATTGTTTCCGTGGAAAAGCACCTCTCCGCCGGTTGCGGTCTCGAGAAGGTTGATGCATCGGAGCATTGTGCTTTTACCCGATCCCGATGAGCCGATAACGCTGACTGTCTCACCCTTTTTAACGCAAAGGTTTATGTCACGCAGAACGGTATGTTCGCCAAAGCTTTTCTGCAGGTGCTTAAGCTCAATTACATTATCAACCGACATGAGTCTGATCCTCCTTTATACGAATCTCAGCATTCGAATCGGTCTGTGAGCCAAAGATCGTGTAGTTTTCTTTGCCGTCAAGCTTCTTTTCGATAAACCTGAGCACACGCGTGATAGTAAAGGTAAGCACAAAGTAAATCGCGCAGGCAATCAGATAGCTTGCGAAGGTCTTATAGGAGTTCTTTGCAGCAGATGCGGCGTAGAAGTAGAGCTCTGTAACACCGATCACGTTCAGGACAGAGGTATCCTTGA
>CAZDIN010000213.1:0-1503 GCA_964505515.1 uncultured Eubacteriales bacterium
GCGCAGGCTCAGCAGGCTAAAGCGTCACAGGCTCTCGCTAATTCCGGAATTTACTGCGGCGACAAGGTCGTAGTAGTTGAAAACCTATCTACCGCTGACCAAATTGAGTACGGCATGAGAATATTGACGATCAGGGACGAAAATTAAGCTTTTTGTGCAAATAATTTTCAATTATAAAGTTGACAACCCCTTCTGATTTTAGTATGATAATAAAGTATGTAATTTTGTTCCAAGCATAAGGGGTTGAATACATAATGGGACTTACTTTAACTGAAAAGATTCTAAAAGCACATTTGGTTGACGGAGAGTTCGTTAAAGGTCAGGAGATCGGCATTCGCATCGATCAGACCTTGACTCAGGACGCTACCGGTACCATGGCATACCTTGAGTTTGAGGCTATGGGTATCCCCCGCGTCAAGACCGAGCGCTCTGTAGCTTATATCGACCACAACACTCTGCAGTCAGGCTTTGAAAACGCAGACGACCACCGCTTTATCGGTTCTGTTGCAAAGAAGCACGGCATCTATTTCAGCAGACCCGGTAACGGAATCTGCCATCAGGTGCATCTTGAGCGTTTCGGTATCCCCGGAAAAACTCTTATCGGCTCCGACAGCCACACGCCCACCGGCGGCGGAATCGGCATGATCGCCATCGGTGCCGGCGGACTTGATGTCGCTGTTGCTATGGGCGGCGGTGCATACTACATAACCTATCCCAAGATAGTCAACGTCATCCTTACCGGAAAGCTTAGTCCTTGGGTTGCCGCAAAGGATATCATTCTTGAGGTTCTTCGTCGCATGAGCGTTAAGGGCGGTGTCGGCAAGGTCATTGAATATACCGGCGAGGGTGTCAAGACCCTTTCGGTGCCCGAACGTGCCACGATAACCAACATGGGTGCTGAGCTTGGCGCGACCACCTCTATCTTCCCGTCGGATGAGATCACCCGAGAGTTCCTCAAGGCGCAGAAGCGTGACGATATCTGGACCGAGCTTAAGGCTGACGACGACGCGGAATATGACGAGGTCATTACTATCGATCTGTCCAAGCTTGAGCCTATGGTCGCCTGCCCTCATTCCCCCGACAACGTCAAAGCAGTTTCCGAGCTGGGCAGCATGAAGATCGATCAGGTCTGCATCGGATCCTGCACCAACAGTTCCTTGCTCGACATGATGAAGGTCGCTTACATTCTCAAGAACAAGACTGTCCACCCCGATGTTTCGCTTTCTATCGCACCCGGCTCCAAGCAGGTGCTCAACATGATTGCCGAAAACGGATGCCTTTCCGACATGATCGACGCAGGTGCACGAATTCTTGAAAGTGCCTGCGGACCCTGTATCGGTATGGGTCAGTCCCCCAACTCCAAGGGTATCTCCCTGCGCACCTTTAACCGCAATTTTGAGGGCCGTGCGGTAACCAATGACGGTCGGATCTACCTCGTATCTCCTGAGGGTGCGGCGGCTTCTGCCATCGCTGGCTGTCTCATCGACCCGAGAGGGGTCGGGA